>CAYMGL010000339.1:0-2518 GCA_964389945.1 uncultured Actinomycetota bacterium | reverse complement strand
CCGACCATGCACGGCTCGAGGCAGCCGCTGGCGACGATCTTGATGTCGACCATGCCCAGCCGGCCGGTCTCCTCGCGGATCGCCTCGAACACCCCCGCCGACCCTCGCGGCGCGCACGACGGGCGCGGATGCTCGTCGGGACGCTTGTTGACGCAGACGAACACGAACTTGCGGGGCATCCCGACGCGGGCCACGGCACCGACCTCTCCGGTTGACGGCCCTCCGGACCGTAGTGCCGGCCGCTCGGGCGCGTACGGTCCCACCTGTCCGTCAGTTCCAGGAGGAGCCCAGCGGTGTGGGTCGCCATCCTCTCCGGTCTCGTCGCCACGGGCGGCGTCGGTGCGTGGGTGGCCAAACGCGTCGCCGGGACCCGTGCGCAGCAGATGCTCGACGAGGGGCTCGCCCAGATCGAGCAGGCGCTCGTCGACAACCTCGGCGGCGCAGCGACGGTGACGGTCGACGGTGAGGCGCTGCCCGTGCTGCTCGACCTCCGCAACGAGGTGCTGCCGCCCGGTCGGGTCGAGATGGAGCAGTTCCGCCTGCCCAACGGGCTGTCGGTGCGCCACGCCACGTTGAGCACCGGCGGCGGTGACGACGCGGGGCACCTCGTCGCGCACGTCACCGCACGGGCCATCAGCGAGCAGCTGAACATGCCGGGCGTCAACGTCCAGATGCAGGACGGCCGGCTGCGGCTGGTCCTCGGGATGGCCTCGGTCACCGTCCGGGTGAAGGTCGTGGACGGCCGCGTCGTGCTGTCGATCCCGGTGGCCCCACCACCCCTCGGTGGCATCGTCTCGGCAGGACTCACCGAGCTCGTGCCGCACCCGCCCCCCGGCGTCGAGCTGCACGACGTGGCCGTGGAGGGGCGTGAGCTCGTCATCCGCGCGATCGTCGACATGCAGCACCTGGCCGAGCTCGCCCAGCAGCACCGACCGCGCTGACCACCACCTCACAGCGGAAGCCCCCACGTGCCGTCCCCACCCTCCCCGCCGTCACCGATCGACCTCGACGACGCCCGTGCACTCGCGCTCGTCGGCACGCGCCGCATCGCGATGGTCGGTGCGTCGGCCGACCCGTCGCGCGACAGCCACGACGTCATGGGCGTGCTGCTCGACGCCGGCTTCGACGTGGTCCCGGTGAACCCGAACGTCGACGAGGTGCGCGGCCAGCGGGCCTACGCGTCCCTCGCCGAGGTGCCGGGCCGCATCGACCTGGTCGACGTCTTCCGCGCGCGGGAGCACCTGCCGGACGTGGCGCGCCAGGCGGTCGAGCGCGACGACGTCGGCGTCGTCTGGAACCAGCTCGGGCTCGTCTCCGAGGAGGCACGCGCGATCGTGCGCGGCGCCGGTCGCGGCTACGTCGAGGACCGCTGCATCAAGGTGGACGTCCTCGTCGACGACGTCCGGGCCTCCACGGCACCCCGGCTCGAGCAGTCGGCCGTCCTGCTCGACCTCGACGACACCATCCTGGACCACGACGCCTGTGAGCGTGGTGCCGTCGCCGCCACGATGCGCGCCTTCGACCTCGACCCGAGCGACGTCGCCGTGGACACCTACGTCCGGCACAACGCCGCGCTCTGGGAGCAGTACCGCAGCGGTGCGATCGAGCCGCAGGTGCTGCGCACCGAACGGTGGGACCGGACCCTGCGGGAGCTCGGCGTCGTGGCCGACCTCGAGGCGGTGTCGGCCCACTACCTCAGCGAGTTCGCGGCGACCGGCGCGCTGCTGCCGGGGGCTGCCGAGGCCGTGTGGTGGCTGGCCCGCCGGGCCGAGGTCGCCGTCTGCACGAACGGCTTCCGCGAGGTGCAGCAGCAGCGCCTGGCCGCCACGGGGCTGGACGGGCTGATCCACGCGTTCGCGTCGTCGGAGGAGGCGGGCGTGGCCAAGCCCGACCCGGCCCCGCTGCGGCTGGCGCTGCAGCGTCTGGGTGCGGGTGACGAGGACGTGGCAGTGGTCGGCGACCAGCTCGGCACGGACGTCGCGGCCGGCCACGCGATCGGCGCGACGACCGTCTGGGTCGCGGGCGCCGACGCGGTCGTGCCCGAGGGCGTCCGACCGCCGCACATCCGCGTGGAGCGGCTCGCCGCGGTCGCCTGACGGGCGTGGCCCGCGCCTGGGGACGCCGCACGGCATCCGTCACACGCACTCGGCATGCTGCGGGGGACAGGAGGGACCGTGACCGACGCCCTGACGGACGCGCTGCTCGAGGTGCTCGAGGGCGAGGCCGACGGCGTGGTCGAGCGGGACGTGGTCGCCGGGGTGCGCGACCGGCTCGGGCCGCGTGCCACCCGCGGGCCGGTGGTCCGGGCACTGCGCGGCGACGCGCGCTTCGTCGAGGTCGACGTGCTCGGGCGGACGTCGTGGCGGCTCGCCGACGGCGTGACCGTCGACCGCGCGGCGGTGCGGGACGCGCGCGACGGGCTCGGCGTCCCGGTCGACGCGCAGCGACCGCTGGACGGCCTGCAGCTGCGGGACTGGCAGGTCGACGCGTTCGCCACGTGGGTGGAGCGCGGGTGCCG
>CAYMGL010000338.1:0-2524 GCA_964389945.1 uncultured Actinomycetota bacterium | reverse complement strand
CCCAGCGCGAACATGTTCTTGGCGCGCTCGGCCTCCTTGCGGTTCAGCCGACCGTCCTCGGTGAACTCCTCCAGCGCCGTCATCGTCAGGCTCGTCAGTGCGACCGCGTGCAGGTCGTACTCGTCGAGGCTGCCGTCCTCCAACGGGTTCTCGTCGAACCCCGCCTTGTCGAGGTTGCGGCTCGAGAACGCGTCCTCGTCGACGATCAGCGTGCCGGATGGCTTCAGGGCACCGAGGTGCTTCTTCAGCGCTGCCGGGTTCATCGCCACGAGCACGTCGGGTGCGTCACCGGGCGTGTGGATGTCCTCGGCGGCGAACTGCAGCTGGAACGAGCTCACCCCCGCGAGCGTGCCGGCGGGGGCGCGGATCTCGGCCGGGTAGTCCGGCAGTGTCGCGAGGTCGTTGCCGGCGACCGCGGACTCGTTGGTGAACCGTGTCCCGGTCAACTGCATGCCGTCACCGGAGTCACCGGCGAAACGGATGGTTGCGGCGTCGAGCCGGACGGTCTCGCGTGGGGTTTCGGTTGTCGACATCAGCTGGTGGATCTCCCGAATTCCAGTGGTCGACGACACTACCGATGTCATCCGGGACGTTCAGGGCACCTGGTCCCGACCGTGCGGGCCCTGTGGCCGGGTGTCCTCAGCCGTCGACGTCGACGCCGACGAGTGCCCGTGCGAGCAGGGCGGCCGCGGGCCGGCCCGCGGCGAGCGCCTCGACCGCCCCGGTGCCGACGACCGTGCGCGTCACGACCACCCCGCTCGGGTCGAGACGCAGCACCTCGCCGTCGGCCGTGCCGACCAGCAGCATCGTCCCGTCGCTGGCCGCCGCGGTCGGCGTCGACGCCAGCTTGCGCCGCCAACGGGGCTCCCCCGACCGCGGGTCGATCGCGGTCACCGTCCCGTCGGCGAGGAGCGCGACCACACTCGTGCCGGCCCGTGCCGGCGGGGCGGTCAGCGGTGAGCCGAACGGCAGCGTCCACGTGGTCGCCCCGTCACTGCGCCCGCGCAGGGTCGCCGCCCCCACGTCGACCTCGACGGCGGCACCGCCGACGCCGAACCGCAGCGTCGGTGCCGACGGCTCGGCGAGCGACGGACCGGCTGTGACGTCGGCACCGCTGTCACGATCGACCACGGCGGCCAGCTCACCACCATCGACCACGAGCAGCCGGTCCTCGCGGACCTCGAGCGTCCGCCCGCCGCTGGTCGGCAGGATGCCGTCGCCCACCACGGAACCGGTCGCGCCCTCGAGGACGGTGAGCCGTGCACCCGCCGGGGGCGAGACACGGACGGCCACGCGCGTCTCGTCCACGGCCAGCAGCACCGCGTCCTCGTCGAGTCGCAGCCGCCACACCGACCGCCCGTCCCACGTGCTCGCCCCGAGCCCCTCCGGTCCGCGCACCACCACGGCGTCGACGGTCGCTGCGACGTCGGCCCCCGTCGCGCGGCCGAGCTCCTCCCCCGTGGCGGGATCGACACGGGTGACGCCGTCGGACGTCCGCGCCACCAGCGCGTCACCGACGGCACGCCACGCCGCGTCGGTCGCGGGGCGTCGCCACACCTCGCGCACGTCCGGCAGGAGCACGGCGACCACGTCGCCGGGCCGCGTGACCGCGGCGTCGCCCTGTCGCGTGACCGCGACGTCACCAACGATCGCGAGCGCCGGTGCGCCCAGTGCGACCGTCCGCCCGTCGTCGAGGTCCACGACGACCGCGCCGCCGTCCGCACCCGTGCCCGCGAGCCAGCTGGCACCGACCGGGCCCGTCGGGGTCACGGGCTCGTCGGTGCGCCACCGCGCCGTGCCGTCGCCCGCGAGCAGCCCGAGCCGCCCGTCGGCGTCGCGCAGCACCGGCTGACCGTCGTGCCAGGCCACCGCCGCACCCGCCGGGCGCCAGCCGTCCGGCACGACCGTCACGACCGTCGTGCTCAGGTCCCCGAGCACGACGCGACCGAACTCCGCCACGGCCCACCGGCCCTCGTCGTCGAACACGCCGGCCAGGGCAGGCACGGGCAGGGTGCGCAGCCGCCCCGCCGGTCCCCCGGGCGTCGCCAGGAGCTGGTCGCCCACCAGGACGTGGCCGGCCCCCGCCGGGCGGACGTCGTGGACCGCGGCAGGCAGCGCCAGGTCCGACCGGGTCCACGTGGTGCTGCCCCGTGCGGCGAACTGCCGGCCGCTGTCGCCCCGGTCGGGCAGGAGCACCGGCGGCAGGACCTCGCCGTCGACGCCGGTCGTCGGTGCCTCCGGCGTCGACGGTGTCGAGACGGTGGGGACCGTCTGCCCACGCAGCACCACCAGCGACCCGACGACCCCGAGCACGACCAGCACGGCGAGCCGGCGTCCCCACGGGCGGTCGTCGTGCGACGCCGACCGCCCACCTCCGCTCGACGGCCCTGCCGCGACCGCCCCTTCCGTCGGCGCGATCCGCGCCCCGCACGCCCCGCACCACGGCGCCCCGTCGACCGGGGCACCGCACTCGGGGCACTGCTCGGCCATGCGACCCCTCACCGTCGTCTCCCGACGGTAGGTG
>CAYMGL010000337.1:0-2525 GCA_964389945.1 uncultured Actinomycetota bacterium | reverse complement strand
TGATCCCCCGGCAGATGTTCGACGTGCCCATCCAGGCCGCGATCGGGTCGCGCGTGATCGCGCGCGAGACCGTGAAGGCCAAGCGCAAGGACGTGCTCGCCAAGTGCTACGGCGGTGACGTCTCCCGCAAGCGCAAGCTGCTCGAGAAGCAGAAGGAGGGCAAGAAGAAGATGAAGAACATCGGGACGGTCGAGATCCCGCCCGAGGCCTTCGTCTCCGCCCTGCGCTCCCAGGGGCCCGTCGACGCCGACTGAGCGGGGCGTGGCCGGGCGTCGCGCGTGGCAGGTGGGGCGTGACCCCAGCACCGACACGGGATCTTCCATGCCCATCCTGCACGAGACCAGCTACGACCTCGAGCCGGGCCAGTTCGACGCCTTCCAGGAGTGGCTCCGCGAGAACGAGGACGAGCTCGCCGCCGCGTACCCCGACGGCATCGAGTACGTCGGGTCGTACGCGAACGTGTTCGGCGACCAGTCCAACGGCGGGTTCCGCACGCTGCTCCGGCTGGACGACTACGCCGCGCTCGACCGGTTGACCGAGACGGTCGCCGACGAGGGCGAGCTGAGCCGACTCCTCTGGGAGATGTCCGCCTTCTCCAAGGACGGTGCCTCGTCCCGCGGCCACCAGTCGCTCTGGAAGCGCGTCTCGCACGCCGTCGCGACGGGCGACTGACCGCACAGCGGACGGCGGGCCGGTGTCGGGAAGATCCCGCCCGGCCCTACCGTTGCGACTGTGGACATCCCTCCCTGACACGATTGGAAGGCCTCCAATGGCCACCGTGGAACTGACCCAGGACAACTTCAACCAGACCGTCGAGGACAACGACATCGTCCTGCTCGACTTCTGGGCCGAGTGGTGCGGTCCGTGCAAGACGTTCGGCCCGATCTTCGAGAAGGTCTCCGAGCAGCACGAGGACGTCACCTTCGGCAAGATCGACACCGACGAGCAGCAGGCACTCGGTGCCGCGTTCGAGGTGCGGTCGATCCCGACGATCATGGCGATCCGCGACGGCGTGATGGTCTTCAAGCAGGCCGGCGTCCTGCCGGAGGCCGCCCTCGAGGACCTCATCAAGCAGGTCAAGGACCTCGACATGGACCAGGTCAAGCAGGAGATCGCGGACCACGAGGCCCACGCGAGCTGAGGTCCGCCCGGTCCCACCACGACGCGCACGGCTCCGGCCGTGCGCGTCGTCTCATGCGACGTCGACCGCGTGCTGCTCGGACGGTGCCAGCAGCTCGGACGCCACGGCGACGAGCACGGCCGCGACCGGCACGGCGAGCAGCGCGCCGAGGGGACCGCCGACGATGCCACCGACCAGCAGCGCGAGGATCGTCGCGGCCGGGTGGAGGCGTGTGTGCTGCGCGACCACGAACGGCTGCAGGACATGACCGTCCAGCTGCTGCACCACCAGCACGACCACACCGACGATGATCGCCTGCGTGGTGCCCACACCCAGCCAGGTGAGCCCGACCGCGAGCAGCCCCGCCAGCGTCGCACCGACCACCGGGACGAAGGCGGCGAGGAACGTCAGCAGGGCCACGGAGGCAGCCAGTGGCGTACCGACGATGAACAGGGTCACCCCGATCACGACGGCCTCGAACGCGCCGATGGTCACGCTGGCCTTGACGTACCCGTACAGCGCGTGCCAGGCCGACCGCATGACGTCCAGCGCCCGCTGGTCGTGCTCGCCGCCGGCGAGGTGACGGATCGCACCGGCGGTGATGCGTTCCCGGTCGCGGACGAGGAAGAACGACAGCACGACACCGACGAGGCCCACGCCGAGGACCCGCAGGGCCATGGCGCCGCCGGTGAGCAGCGCGACCGTCGTCCGTGGGCTGGGACCGCGGCCGTCGTCCACCTCCTCCTGCTCGGCCGTGTCGTCCGCCGGCGCCGTCCCTGCGGCCTCCCCCTCGCCGTCGGCACCCGTCCCGCCCTCGGGTGCGGGCGGCGGGGCGATCCGGTCCAGGGTGCGCTCGAGGACCCGGTCGACCTCGTCGTCGTTGAGCTCGAGTGGGGGACGCCGCAGCACGGCCATGACCGTGTCGCGCCGGTCCTGCACCTGTTCGCTGAGGCCGGGGAGCCCGTCCACGAGTCGGTAGGCCGTCAGCGCCGTCCCACCGCCGAGGACGAGCACGACGAGGAACAGCCCGAGCGCCGCAGCGGCGGATCGCCCGACCCCGCGGGCCTCCAGCCACCGTGCGACGGGCGTCACGATCGCGGCGTGGACGAGCGCGACGAAGACCGCCACGAGGAGCAGCTGGACACGAGCGAAGACGTAGCCCAGCAGGCCCGCGGCGAGCAGCAGCCCGACGAGCATCCATGCTGCGCGGCCGTGCTGGTGCAACAGCCGGACGATCCGCGGTTGCGTCGTGGTGTCGTCGCTCATCGAGGCCTCCCGTGGCGACGTGTCACGCGCGGGGGGACCGGACACGCCGAGTAGGGTGCCGGCGCCCGCCCACCGGAGAGCCCCGTGTCCGACCTCGTCACCGTCGACCTCGTCGACCACGTCCTGCGCATCGGCGTCA
>CAYMGL010000336.1:0-2526 GCA_964389945.1 uncultured Actinomycetota bacterium | reverse complement strand
ACCCGGCGCACCGCTGGCAGCCACAGGTCGAAGTCCAGGCCGAGCTCTGAGAGTTCGCGGATGGAGAGCTCGTCGAGCATCACGCTGAGGTTGTGCTGCACCAGCGCGCACATGGCCCACGGGAAGACCTCGTCTGCGACCCGCCGAACCGCGTGCACGTCCATCGTGTACAGCGGTGCCTCGGCGAGCCGCTCGATGAGGAACAGATGCGTCAGCATGAACGACGCGATCCCGGGGAAGCCGAACGTGTTGCTCTGCTGCCCGATCGTCATCACGCGCCCGCCCGCGGACAGCAGCGGCGGCTGCTGCTCGTCACGAGGGCCGAGATACCCGGTGCAGTTGAGCACGGCTGTCCCGGGTGGCACCGCCATCCGCCTCCCACTGCGCAGCACCAGCTCGGGACCATCGTCACCATCGACCGCGTCGACGAGGTGGTCGACCACGACGTGGTCAGCCCCGTCGAGGATGTCGTCGCGTTCGGACGCGGACAGGATCCCGAAGGCGAACTTCCGCGGCTCCTCGAGCACCGAGGTCCCCCACCGCTCGAGGAACAGCCGCCGGACCTCATCCTCGTTCGTGCCGTCGAACGCGTCGGCCATCCGCGCGAACATCGCCCCGACACGAGGGGCGAGCAGCCGACGGGCTCCGGTCGCGAACGTGACCTCACGCTCGAGGAACAGCGTCCCCGAGCCCGTAAGGATCCCAACCTCACGGTCCGGGTGGTGACGGACCAGCGCATGGGCGGTGTCCATCGCAGTCTTGCCGCTGCCGACGACCCACACGGGAGCACGGCCGTCGCCGATCGGCCCCCGGACGTCGGTGCCGTCGGGTGACAGCGACACCACCGCGTCGCTGCTGAGCTCCAGCGGAGGATTGTGCTCGATGTCCAGACCCGTCGCCACCACCACGCGCGGCGCCTTGAGCACCCGCTCGTCCTCACCCGACCGGCAGCGCAGCCGCACGCCGTCAGCGCCCTCATCGATCTCCACGACCTCCCAGCCGAGCAGCTCATCGACGTGCAGCTGCCCAGCCAGCACGTCCGCGCAGTGGCGCAGGTGTGCCTGCACCTCGGGCCTGGTGGCGAGGTACTCCCGTGGCTGGTCGAGTTCCCACGGGATGTTCCCGGCTGTGAACAACTGATACGGCTGGTGGAGCCGGACGTACTCGTACGTGTCGACCCACATGCCCCCGACCTCCGTCCGACGGTCGACCAGGGCCACCCGCGCATCAGGTCCGAGGCGTCTCGACGCCACGAACAACGCGTTCAGCCCGGCGATGCCGGCCCCCACGATGCACAGGTCGTATCCGGTCCCACCGTTCGCCATCGCCACGACACACCCCACTGACCACGCGAACGACCCTAGTCAGGGGAACACGCGGGATCGTGCCGAACCAAAGGCGCGGTGGCCACCGGATAGCGCCCTGCTCGTCGACACCTACACGCATGGAGGAAATGACGGTTCTGATCTGTCACAGGCCCCGCGTGACGGGGAACGGTCCGCGACGGTGGCCGCGTGGTCATGCCGTCCCGCCCCCGTTCACAGCAAGTCGCTCGCCGTAGGCCTGGGAGCGCCGTAGCAGGGGCTCAAGGCCCAGTTCGGCTGCGAGGGTCGTGGACCGTCTCACCCAGGTGGCGGCGTCGGGCAGACCACGACGAGATGTTGCGTCGGCGGCAGCGTCAAGGGCGTAGGCGTGCATCCATCGGTAGGCGTCGGGAACGCTCGCGCAGAACGCGGGCACGGTGGTGAGGATCGCGAGCCCCTCCTCGACGCGAGCCTGGTCGACGCGGACCAGCCCGAGTGACCGCAGGCCGCTGGCGCGGTAGCACGGGTCGCCCACCTGTTCGGCGAGCACAACAGCGTGTTCCGCGAGTCCCGCTGCTTTGGTGAGGTCGCCCTTGCGGCGTAGTGCGTCCGCCAGCAGCGACTCGGGGAACGGCAGATGACCCGTCCACTCGCAGGCTCGCGCCCGACCCACAGCCCTGCGCAGCGTCTCGACCGCGTCGTCGACCCGGTCCTGCGCCAGGTGCTGTCGGCCGCGGATCGTTGTCGCGTACGTCGCGAGCCGTGCGTCCCCACTGGCGGCCGCTGCCGCGTCGGCGGCGTCCAGGAGTGCCGCAGCCCGCTCGTGCTGGCCAAGGTCGTCGCGACCGACGGCCTCATAGACGTCGATCCAGCCGCACGTGTCAGCGTCCTCCGTCAACCCCCGCGCCCGGTCGAGCCACACGAACGAACGGACGTAGCGCCCGCGGAGCAGGTCGACGTAGCCGAGCTGGCGAGCCGCCGCGGCCACGAGCTCGGCGTCGCCGACCGATTCGGCCAGCGGGATCGCTTCGTGCAGGAGGGTCGCTCCGTCGTCGTCGGTGCTTCGGACCGACTCGATCAGGGCGCGTCCCAGAGCGATCAGCGCTCGTGCGAGCAGCCGGTGATTGCCCAGCGCCCGCGCCGCGACCACGGCGGAGCGGAGCGCACCCAGCCCGGCGTCGACCGCGCCAGCTCCGAGCGCGGCCGCGCCGGCCTCCAGCTG
>CAYMGL010000335.1:0-2557 GCA_964389945.1 uncultured Actinomycetota bacterium | reverse complement strand
CCTACGGCGGCAGCTACCTCTGCTTCACCGACATCCTCCCGCGGTTCGGCGTCGACACGGCGATCTGCGACACGTACGACACCGAGGGCATCGAGGCGGCGATCGCCGAGGGGTGCGACCTGCTCTACCTCGAGTCGCCCACCAACCCGACGCTGAAGGTGCTCGACCTGGAGCTGCTCGCCGCCGCCGCGCACGCGCAGGGCGCGGTCGTGGTGGTCGACAACACCTTCGCGACGCCCATCAACCAGCAGCCGCTGTTCCTCGGCGCCGACCTCGTCCTGCACTCGGCCACGAAGTTCCTCAACGGCCACGGCGACGTCCTCGGTGGTGTGGTGTGCGGGAGCCGCGAGCTCGTCGAGCGCATCTACGCGTACCGCGAGATCGCCGGCACCGGGCTGGACGCCCAGGCCGCCTCCCAGCTGCTGCGGAGCCTGAAGACCCTCGGCCTGCGCATCGAGCGGCAGAACGCCAACGCGATGGCCGTCGCGGACTGGCTGGAGGACCACCCGCGGATCACCGCCGTGCACTACCCGGGCCTGCCGAGCCACCCGATGCACGCGGTCGCGAAGCGCCAGATGTCGGGCTTCGGCGGCATGCTCAGCTTCGAGCTCGACGGCGGTGTCGAGGCGGTCAACCGCCTGCTGCCGCGGCTGGAGTACGCCTACCTCGCCGCCAACCTCGGGCAGGTGGAGACGATCGTCGGGCCGCCCTCCACGACGTCCCACGTCGAGCTGACCGACGAGGAACGCGCCGAGGCGGGCATCCCCGAGGGGCTCGTGCGCTACTCGGTCGGCATCGAGGACGTCGCCGACCTGATCGGTGACCTCGAGCGGGCGTTGGCCGAGTGAGCGGTCCCGAGGCGCTGACGGATGTCGAGCAGGCCGTGCTCGGCGCCGTCGACGCTGACGCGCTGGTCGACCTCACCACCGAGCTGGTCGCGCTGCCCACGCTGTCCGGGCAGGAGGTCGCCGGGCAGCGGCACGTCGCCGAGCTGCTGGCAGCACGTGGACTCGACGTCGACACCTGGGAGGTCGACGTCGCGGCACTCAGCGAGCACCCGCAGTACTCGGCCGAGGTCGAGCGCGGGACCACGCTCGGCGTGCTGGCCTCGACGGGGTCGGGGGAGGGGCGGCACCTGCTCGTCGACGGCCACCTCGACGTCGTGCCCACCGGCGACGAGGCGCTGTGGTCGTCGCCGCCGTTCGCCGCCGAGCTGCGCGACGGGCGGCTCCACGGCCGCGGCACCTGCGACATGAAGGGTGGACTCGCTGCGGCGATCCACGCGGCCGAGGTCCTGCGGGCCGTCGGCGTCGACCTCGGCGGCACGTTCTCGATCGCGCCGGTGGTCGGCGAGGAGGACGGCGGCTGCGGGACGCTCGCCCTGCTCGAGCACCTGCGGGCCGCCGGTACGCGCGTCGACGGGTGCCTGATCCCCGAACCGACCGACGGGGCGGTCGTCCCCGCCGTCGCCGGCGCGCTCAGCTGGCGCATCGCCATCCGCGGCCGTTCGGCGCACGGGTGCCTGCGGGAGGAGGGGGTCAGCGCCATCGAGAAGCTCGTGCCGGTCCAACGTGCCGTGCTCGACCTGGAGCGCGAGCGGAACCGCAGCCGCGGCGCGGCGATCACCGGCGGCGACGCGCTCTTCGACTGGCTCGAGCGGCCCTTCGCGATCTGCGGCGGCCGCGTCCAGGGCGGCGACTGGCCGTCCAGCGAGGCCGACTGGCTGACCTGGGAGGGCCGCTACGGCGTTGCGCCGGGGGAGGACCTGTCGGCGGCTCGCGCGGCGTTCGAGGCAGCCGTCGCCAGCGTCTGCGCCGACGACGACTGGTTCGCCGAGCACCCGCCGACGGTCGAGTGGTGGGGCGGGCAGTTCCTCCCCGCCAGGACGTCGCTCGACGACCCGCTCGTGGTGGCGACGCAGGCGGCCGCGACCGTCGCCCGCGGGACCGACGCGCCGGTCCGGGGCATGCCGTACGGCTGCGACATGGGCCTGACGGTCGGCGTCGCCGACATCCCGACCGTGGTCTGCGGGCCCGGTGACATCCGCGACGCCCACGTGCCGGACGAGTCGGTCCCGGTGGCCGACCTCGTCGCGGCGGCCCGGACGATCGCCCTCACCGCGCTGCGGTTCTGCGCCCCGGTCGCGTGACGCGCGGGCCGATCCTGTAGCACCTAGATTGTGCGGCACGGCGCGAACCGGGAGGCGCAGTAGTGACGACGGTCATCCGTGGTGGGATCGTGTACGACGGCCGCGGAGGCCCCGGGTACGAGGCGGACGTCGTCGTCCGCGACGGCGTCGTCGCCGAGATCCTCGGACCGGGCAGTCCGGCCCCCGAGGGCGAGGTCATCGATGCGTCCGGTTGCTGGGTGACGCCCGGCTTCATCGACCTGCACACCCACTACGACGCCGAGGTCGAGGTCACGCCCGGCCTGCTCGAGTCGGTGCGGCACGGGGTCACCAGTGTCCTGTTCGGGTCGTGCGGCCTGTCGATGGCCGTCGGGGAGCCCGAGGACATGGCCGACATGTTCTGCCGCGTCGAGGGCATCCCGCGCGAGC
>CAYMGL010000334.1:0-2561 GCA_964389945.1 uncultured Actinomycetota bacterium | reverse complement strand
ATGCCGCTGACCTACTCGATCGCCACCGGCATCGCGCTCGGCCTGGTGCTGTTCCCGCTGTTCATGCTGTTCCGCGGTCGCGGCGCCGAGGTGCACCCGATCATGTACGGCCTGTTCGCCGTCTTCGTCGCATACTTCGTCTGGGCCGCCTGACCGCGACGATCGCCCGGACCCCACGCACGTCGTGGGTCCGGGCGCAGTCGCCGGGGTCGGTCCGTCAGACGAGGAACGCGACGATGACGAGCACGACGAAGATCACGAGGAGGATCTTCGCCAGCCCGGCGGTCATGCCGGCCACACCGCGAAACCCGAGCAGGGACGCGATGAGCGCGATGACGGCGAGAACGATGATTGCCTCAAGCATGATGTGACCTTCGTGGAGGGGGTTGCGGACGCCGTTGGAACGGGCCGAACGCGTCGGACCCGTCCCGAGCCGGCGGCCTGGGACTCGCACGAGAGGTGCCACGTCCGGGGCGGCGACACACCCACGCCGACCGGGTGGCGGAGGACCACCCGGCGGCGTCGGGGTCCGTCAGTCAGCGCTCGGGGCGGTGGTGGCAGACGTAGAACGGCAGGACGTTGCCGTCCCTGTCGGTGGGCTGCCACCAGGTCGCGTCCGGCGAGTCGGGGTCGTGCGGGCACGGGCGCTCGTCGAACCGATCGTCGAAGGTGATCCCCTCCGCGGGGCCGCGCGGATCGGGCTCGACGACGATCAGCAGCCCCATGTTCCCCTGCGAGCGGACGTTCTGACAGTGGAACAGGGGCGCTGGCACGTCCGGGGAGCAGGCGAAGGCCGGCGTGGCACCGAGCGTGCTCTCGGCCGGACCGACCGCCAGCGCGGTCCCGGCGGTTGCGACGACGATCGCGCCGCTCGCGGCGGCGGTGGACAACAGACGACGGATCATGTGGGTTCCTCCCCTCGTGGCGCGCTCCTGGTCGGCGCGACCTCGACGGGCCAACCCTCCCCGGTCACCCTTCAGACAGCCTTTGGACGGACGCTGAGCCGCGCAGCTTCGCCTGGAACCGCCGCATCGCGGCCAGCCAGCCGTCACGGTCGCTGGCACGGTGCTCGACGTAGCCCTGCACCTCGGGGTGCGGCAGGATGAGGAAGCGCTCGTCGCGGAGCCCCTCGACGACGGCGGCGGCGACGTCCTCGGGCTCGACGACACGTGCGGCCCGGACGGCTCGCAGTGTCAGCTCGTCCCCGGTCGCCTCGTCCGGGAACAGCATGTTGGTGCGCACGCCCTGCGGGCACAGGCACGAGACACGCAGCCCGTCCTCCCCGTGCGTGATCGCGAGCCACTCGGCCAGCGCGACCGCGGCGTGCTTGGTCACCGAGTAGGGCGCCGTGCCGAGGTTGGTGAGCAGCCCGGCGGCCGACGCGGTCGTCAGGACGTAGCCCTCGCCACGCTCGAGCATCGACGGCAGCGCTGCGCGCACGGCCCAGACGTGGGCCATGACGTTGACGTCCCAGCTGCGCTGCCAGTCCTCGTCGGACGCCTCGACCCCGCCGGCCGCGGCGACACCGGCGTTGCAGCACAGCAGGTCGATCGGGCCGTGGGCGAGCGCCTCCTCGACCATGGCACGGTTGCCGGCCTCCGTCGCGAGGTCGGCCTCGACGGCGACCCCGCCGACCTCCTCGGCGACGGCACGCGCAGCGTCCCCGTCGACGTCGACCACCACGACGGTCCGTGCGCCCTCTGCGGCGAACCGGCGCACGAGCGCCGCCCCGATCCCGTTGCCACCACCGGTGACGACTGCCAGCTTCCCGTTGAGCTCCATGCGCGGGAGGCTAGTGCTGGCGGTCGCCGTCGCCGGTCACAGCAGCAGCAGGACCCCGAGCAGGCCCGTGTACACGTGGGCCCAGAAGGGCGGGTTGAACGGGCCGGCGAACCGTGTCGCGATGATCCCGGCGGCGTACAGCGGCCCGCCGACGACACCGACCCACCCCGCCCACGGCGCGACGAGGCCGCTCGTCAGCATCGCGATGCCGAGGAGGCCGAACGCGGCGTAGGCGCTGACCATGTGGGTCCCGTAGAGCCAGCTGGCCCAGGTGTCCAGCGGCGGGAAGACCTCAGGGACGACCCCGTCCGCCACCGTCCGCTCGGCCGCCCACGGCACGACCGACAGGCGGAACACCAGCGAGACCATCCAGCACACCGCACCGAGCCCGTAGACGACCGCTGCCACGACGACCCAGGCCCGGGCGGCCGCGTCGTCCACCACCACGGCGAGCGCCGCGACCCCACCGCTGGTGACCGCCATGGCAGGCAGCATCCAGAGGTGGATCCAGGACCGTCGCCGGCCGTCGTCGGCGATCACGCGCAGCGCGTCCGGCATGTCCTGCTCGTACGCCATGCGCCAGCCACCCGCGCCGACCAGGAAGATCACCATCCCGGCCACGAGCGTGGTCCCGACCACCGTTGTCGCATCCATGGTGCACGGCCTAGCACACCACCGCCCCGCGTGGGGCAGGTTCGCGCGCTGGTCTCAGGGCGAGGCGGCCCCGGGGGGACCCGAGGGCGGCAGGTCGCCCGGCGTGTCGACGTCTGCTGTCACGT
>CAYMGL010000333.1:0-2578 GCA_964389945.1 uncultured Actinomycetota bacterium | reverse complement strand
GCCCTGCCGGGCCGTCCCACGGCTCGACGAGGCACGCGTGGTAGCGGTAGAAGTCACGCACGGCCGGGTCGACGTCGCGCGCGCCCTCCCAGGCCTCGGGCACGAGCATCGCCATGGCGTGGCGCACGTCACGCCCGCCGCGGACCAGCAGCTCCAGGGCGCTGTCGAGCTTCGCCGAGTCCGAGCCGTCCGACGGGATGACCGGGTCGATGAGCTTGGCGTCGATCCAGTCCGCCCCGAGGTCCGCCTGACGGGCCCGCATGAGGTTGACGTTGCCCTCGATGGTGTTGATCTCACCGTTGTGGCAGAGGTTGTGGAACGGCTGTGCGCGTTCCCACGTCGGCATCGTGTTGGTCGAGAAGCGCGAGTGGAAGATGGCCAGGCTCGACGCGAACCGCTCGTCCCGGAGGTCGAGGTAGAACCCGTCCAGCTGGTCGGCGTCGGCCATCGCCTTGTAGGTGACCGTGAGGAACGAGAAGCTCGCTGCGTAGTAGCGCGCACCCGTGTCACGGCACGTGGCCGCCGCGCGCCGCTCGGCGCGGTAGGCGAGCCGCTCGGCGCGGACGTCGTCGGTGTCGGCCGGACGCTGGAGGATCGCCTGGGTGAGGTGGGGCATCGCGTCGCGGGCGATGTCCCCGATCGCGTCCGGGTCGACCGGCACCTCACGCCACCCGAGCACGGTGATGTCCTCGGCGGCGCAGGCGTCCTCGACCGCACGGCGGGCCGCGGCCCGGGCGTCCTCGTCGTCCGGGTCGAGGAAGAGGAACGCCAGGCCGAGGTCACCCGGCTGGACGGTCCCGTGTCCGAGGTCGATCGCGTGGGCGAAGACCAGGTCACGGGGGATCTGGGTCAGGATGCCGGCGCCGTCGCCCGACTTGCCGTCCGACGCGACCGCCCCACGGTGCTTGACGTTGGCGAGGCCGTCGATGGCCTTCGTGACCACGGCACGCCGCGGCCGGCCGTCCACGTGGGCGACGAAGCCGATCCCGCAGTTGTCCTTCTCGAAGCGGGGGTCGTACAGGCCGGTCGTCATCGAGCGTTCCTCCGTGCGTCGTGGCGGGGGCCGGAACGCACGAACGGCGCCGACCCGGGGGTCGAGCGCCGTTGCTCTGTCGCGAACCGTACCGGCTCGCCCGGGACCGCGACAACAGGGGCCCGCAGCGTCGCGACCGAGGTGTCGACACCCGCTCCTAGACTGCGCGGGCGACCGACGAGGAGTGGCTGGGTGACCGAGCTGGTGCAGGTGGACCGACGCGACGACGGCGTCGCCGTGGTGACGTTGCACGACCCGGACCGACGCAACGCGATGACCCCCGAGATGGGCGACGCCCTGCGCGACACCTTCCTCGACCTCGCGACCGACGACGACCTGCGCGTCGCGGTCCTCACCGGTACCCCACCGGCGTTCTCGGCCGGCGGCGACCTCGGCATGCTCGAGGACCACGCTCGCCGCACCCGCGACGAGGGCTTCGACGCCACCGACGAGATGCGCTCGTTCTACGACCGCTTCCTCGAGCTGCGGTCGCTGCCGGTCCCCGTCGTGGCGGCCGTCAACGGCCACGCGGTCGGTGCCGGGCTGTGCGTGGCGCTGGCCTGCGACCTGCGGATCGTCGCGCACGAGGCGAAGGTCGGCCTGAACTTCTCCCGCCTCGCGCTGCACCCGGGCATGGGTGGATCGTGGTTCCTCCCCCGCATCCTCGGCGCCCAGAACGCGGCCAAGTGGCTCTACACGGGCCGACTGTTCTCCGGCACCGACGCCGCCGAGGACGGGCTCGCACTCGAGGCACTCCCGGCCGACGAGGTGCTGCCCGCCGCGCTGGAGCTGGCCGAGGAGATCGCGAGTGCCTCGCCGCTCGTCGTCCGGCAGCTGCGGACGACCCTCGCGGCGAGTCCCACGAACACGCTCGACGAGCAGCTCGACCTCGAGGCCGCGATGCAGGCCGTCAACTACGGCACCGAGGACCTCGCCGAGGGGTTGGCGGCCGGTCGCGAACGCCGCGCCCCCGAGTTCACCGGCGACTGAGCCGAGGCGGCCATGGCCACAGCACCGTTCCGGCGCGCGGGGAGCAGCGACCGCGCGCGCCTCGACGAGTTGACGCTGGAAGGCGTCCGCCACTGGGGACACCACGTCAACCACCCCGAGGCGTACGCCGGCCTCGAGGCCGAGCTCGCGGGCGACGACGACCCGAGCGAGCACCACGTCCTGGTCTGGGAGGACGAGGACGGGGTCGCCGGCTTCGTCGACCTGCGTGACCGTGGCGACCACGCCGAGCTCCTGCGCATGTTCCTGCGCCCGGCGTTGATCGGCCAGGGTCACGGCCGGATGCTGTGGGAACGGGCAGTCGCGACCGCATCGACGATCGCGGATCGGCTCCTGATCGTCTCCGATCCGGAGGCGACCGGTTTCTACGAGGCCATGGGTGCCCGGCCGGAGCGCACCGTCGAACCGGTGCCGGGGTTCGTGCTCACCGTCTTCTGGTACGACCTCGACTGACCGGTCGGGCTTCTCCACAGCGTCGGCGAGACCGATCGGGTGGATGTCACAGGTCATACGTATGTTCGGTGCATGCGATCGACC
>CAYMGL010000332.1:0-2599 GCA_964389945.1 uncultured Actinomycetota bacterium | reverse complement strand
AGCACGACGTCGAGACGTCCTTCCGTGGGATCGTTCGCCGGCTGCCGGAGGGCTTCGAGCGTGGATGTGCCGAGGTCGAGCACGCCACCGCCACGGGCGAACTCGCCATACGCCTTCGCGATCGACCGTGCGTCGCCGATGCCGTTGGAGGCCGGCAGCTCGATGCGGCGCAGTGCCTCGTCGTCGTAGCGCGACGGGATGCCGAGCACGCGCGGATTGGCGAAGGTCCGAGCGGTGATGGACCGCGGGTTGAGGGAGCCGATGACGAAGTCGCGAGGCATCTTGCGCACGTTGAGGGGGATGCGCAGTCGGTAGAAGTCGGCCTGCAGTGGCGCGATGCGGTCGCGGTCGACGTCGTCGGGCAGCCCGATGTGGAAGTCGAGGTCGAGCGGCGTCGCGACCTCGTCGCGGAAGTACGCGCCGATCGTCCGGGCCTGGGGATCCACGCGTCGCAGCAGCTCGCCCTCGTAGAAGCCGAGGCTGATGCCGTGGTAGCCGTGACGTGTCCCCGGTTCCCACGCGGGCGGCTGCTTGGCGATCGCGGCCGCGAGCGCGTCGGGGTCGCCGAGCACGTCGAGGTCGACGGGTTCATCGATCGCGGCCAGTCCCGCCTGGTGTGCCAACAGCTGGCGGATCGTGATGTCCTGCTTGCCGTTCTGTGCGAACTCGGGCCAGTGCTCGGCGACGGTGTCGTCGTAGTCGAACAGGCCACGCGAGTGGGCGAGCGCGACTGCGAGCGACGACATGCCCTTCGTGGTCGAGAAGACGTTGACGAGCGTGTCCTGCTCCCACAGCAGTCGTCGGTCGGGGTCGCGTTCGCCACCCCACAGGTCGACCACCTTGCGGTCACCGACGTAGACGGCGCAGGCCGCGCCCACCTCCTCGTCCAGCTCGAAGTTCCGGCGGAACGCGTCAGCGACCGCGCCCCAGCCCTCCTCGACGCCGCCACCGATCAGCCTTGTCACGCTGCTCCCTCCCGCTGCGCCCGAACCTAGTCAGGGCCCGTCTCGGGACGGGTGTGGCGCGCCGAGGGAGCGACCCGACGCCGCGGTCGACGGCCGGGGCCGGGGGTCACCTCGACAGGAACTCGCTGCGGGGGCGGGTCAGGGGACGACTGATCGGCGCCAGTGTGACGCTGGCGCCCGTGAAGACCTCCTCGCTCGTCGCCTGGACGGACTCGCGTTGCGTCCCTGCGGCGAAGGTGATCGTCCGGTTGGCAAGCACGAGCGGGTCGATGACGACCGGCACGTCCAGCAGCGAGGGCAGCGGTGGCAGGGCCCCGAGCTCGTACTCGGGGAAGTCCCGTTCGACCTCGGCCTCACTGGCAACGTGCAGGCGTTCGTCGCCGAGCGCCTCACGGACCAGGTCGGTGTCGACCTTGCGCGACGCGGGGACGATCGCGAGCACGTGGCCGTCCTCGGCATCGAGGAGGACAGCCTTGGCGACGACGTCCGGGCTGATGCCGAGCGCCAGTGCCTCGCCCATCGCGCTCGTCGCGCGCGGGTGCGGCCGCGCCTCGAACCGGATGCCCATGTCCTGCAGGTGTGCTGTGACGGTGTTCATGTCTGCTCTCCCACTCGTACGCAGCATCAGCATGAGCAGGGTGTCGTGGCAAGGGGCGAAGGGCCCCGGGCGTCGCGGCCGCGACGCGTTCCGCTCCGGTCACGACGCTCGCGAGCATGCGAGCGACGCCGGGCCGCCGACCCCAGGTCGGGGCCATCGACCCTGTTGCAGCGTGGTCGGCGGTCTGCATGGTGCTGGGTGATTGGAAAGGGACCCACCATGGCCACCAACTCCCCGGACCGTCGGCTGACCCGCAGCACCGACGACCGACTCCTCGCCGGCGTCGCGGCCGGTGCCGCCGAGTTCCTCGGCGTGGACGTCACCCTCGTGCGGCTCGGCTTCGTGCTGCTCGCGCTCTTCGGCGGTTCCGGCTTCGTCCTCTACCTCGCCATGTGGCTGCTCGTGCCGCCGGCCGACGACGCCGCGCGGCCGGTCGACGAGAACCTGCGTGCCGGCGTGGGCGAGGTCCGCGAGGCGGCGCAGGGACTGGCCAGGGACATCCGGACCGGATGGCAGGGCAGCGACCCGGCGGACGGCGACGCGGACGGGTCCGACGGCGGCGACGGGCCACCGGCCACCGACGGGTGAGATGGACGTCTCCCTCGCGGGTCGGGCGCTCAGCCGGCCGGCGGGGCTGCGGGCACCACGTCGCAGATCGATGCACGCAGTGGTGAGCTGCCGCTGATGGGGTCGCTCGGGGTCTGGTCGAGGACCAGGTTGAGGTTGGTGCTGGCCGGTCCGTAGGGGTCGTCGGCCGGCAGCCCCAGCTCGGCGCAGCCCTGCCACCAGCCGTGCTGGGCGACCACGACGGACGGGTCGAGGCTGGCGTTGAGGACGGCGCGGGCTCGGACCGCACCGCTCGGTGTCTCGACCAGGACCCAGTCGCCCTTCGCGATCTGGCGGGCGGTGGCCGCGTCCGGGTGCAGCTCGACCTCGGGGTCGGGCTGGCGGCTCCGCAGCCGTGGCAGGTTGCGGTGCTGGGTCTCGCAGAAGTGCAGCGACTTGGCGCAGGTCAGCACCAGCGGGAAGACCGCTG
>CAYMGL010000331.1:0-2607 GCA_964389945.1 uncultured Actinomycetota bacterium | reverse complement strand
GTCTCGCCGTCGGCCACGACCTCCGGGATGCCGCCGACGGCCGACGCGACGACCGCGGTCTCGCAGGCCATCGCCTCGAGGTTGACGATGCCCATCGGCTCGTAGATCGAGGGGCAGACGAACACGTCCGCGTGGGTGAGCAGCTGCACGACGTCCGGCCGCGGCAGCATCTGCTCGATCCAGGTGATGCCGCCGCGCTCGGCCCGCAGGGCAGCGATGCCGTCGGCGACCTCGCGACCGATCTCGGGGGTGTCGGGCGAACCGGCGCACAGGACCACCTGCACGTCGTCGTCGAGGTGGGCGACCGCGTCCAGCAGGTGGGGCAGCCCCTTCTGCCGCGTGATCCGCCCGACGTACAGCAGCATCGGTCGGTCCGGGTCGATCCCCTCGCGGGTCAGCACGTCGGTGTCGCGGTCGGGTGCGTACACCGCCGTGTCGATGCCGTTGTGCACGACGGTGATGCGGCCGGGGTCGACGGCCGGGTAGGCGTCCAGCACGTCGGCACGCATGCCGGCCGACACGGCGATGATCGCGTCGGCGTGCTCGATGCCCTGCCGCTCGCACCAGCTCGACAGCGCGTACCCGCCGCCGAGCTGCTCGGCCTTCCACGGGCGGTGCGGTTCGAGGCTGTGCGTCGTCACGACGTGCGGGACGTCGTGGGTCATGGCCGCGAGGTGCCCGGCGAGGTTGGCGTACCACGTGTGGCTGTGGACGACGTCGGCGTCACCCACGCGGGCGACCATCGACAGGTCGGTCGCCATCGTGCGCAGCGCCGCGAGCTCCGGCGCATCGCCCGCCAGTGCGTCCCAGGTGCCGTGCGCGACGACCGGTGGGCCCTCGCCGGGATCCCGCGGCGCACCCCAGGCGTGCACGGTCACCGGCGTCAGCGCGGCGAGCGACGCCGCCAGGTGCTCGACGTGCACGCCGGCGCCGCCGTAGACGTCCGGCGGGTACTCCCGGGTCAGCAGTGCGACGTGCGGGTCAGCGGCCATGGCGGGCTCCTCGTCGGTGGTGCGGTCAGGCCGTGACACGGCCGCCCTTGCCGACGATCACGATCCCGCCGTCCGAGATCGCGAAGCCGCGGGCCGCGTCCTCCTCCGCGTCGACGCCGAGGCGCGCGCCGGGCTCGACCACGACGTCCTTGTCCAGGATGACGTTGCGCAGCAGGGCGCCCTCGCCGACGTCGACGTTGTCGAGCAGGACGCTGTCGACGACCTCGGCGCGCGAGTGGACACGCACCTTCGGCGACAGCACCGACCGGCGCACGGTGCCACCGGACACGATGACCCCCTCGCTGACCATCGAGTCGACGGCCTGGCCACGGCGGTCGTCGTAGTCGTGGACGAACTTCGCCGGCGGCAGCGGCGGCCGCCAGGTCAGGATCGGCCACTCCTGGTTGTAGAGGTTGAAGGGCGGGTCGACCTGGACGAGGTCCATGTTCCCGGCGTGGTAGCTGTCGATCGTCCCGACGTCACGCCAGTAGGCGTGGTCGCGCTTCGTCTCGCCCGGGACCACGTGGTTGGAGAAGTCGTAGACCGCTGCGTCGCCGCGCTCGACCAGCTCGGTGACGATGTTGCCGCCCATGTCGTGCTTGGAGCCCTCGTCACCGGCGTCGCGGGAGACGGCGTCGACGAGCGTCCCGGTGTCGAAGACGTAGTTGCCCATCGAGGCGAAGACGTGGTCCGGGTCGTCGGGCAGCGGCGTCGGGTCGCTCGGCTTCTCGCGGAACCCGGTGATCCGCGTCGGGTCGTCGGCCGCCGTCTCGATGATCCCGAACTGGTACGCCTCCTCGACCGGGACACGGATGCCCATGACGGTCACCCCGGCGCCGGTCTCGCGGTGGAACTCGACCACCTGCGACGGGTCGACCCGGTAGATGTGGTCGGCGCCGAAGACGACGACGTGGTCGGGGCGCTCGTCGTTGATGAGGTTGAGGTTCTGGTAGATCGCGTCCGCCGAACCCGAGAACCAGTGCGGTCCCCGGCGCATCTGCGCCGGCACGGGCGTGACGTACGAGCCCGTGAGCGGCGACATCCGCCAGGTGATCGAGATGTGCCGGTCGAGACTGTGGCTCTTGTACTGCGTCAGCACCGCGATCCGCCGCAGCCCGCCGTTGACGAGGTTCGACAGCGCGAAGTCGATCAGGCGGTACGGGCCACCGAACGGGACCGCCGGCTTCGCCCGGTCGTCGGTCAGCGGCGCCAGCCGTGTGCCCTGGCCACCGGCCAGCACGATCGAGAAGACGTTGCGCACGAGCGACCTCCGCGCCGGACGGGACGCCTCGACCCTAGGTGGCCGGCCCGTGGCGTGGGTGCATGAACGTGGCGCGAATCCCGGACCGGGTGCACCGACGGCATTCAGACGGCGGATGTGCACCCAGTTTCGCGGCCGCGTGCTCGGACGTGCACCCGGAAGCCCTGGCGGGGCACGCCGTCTCGACTCGTCAGCCACGGCGGCCGAGACGGCGCACACCGTTCAGCCCGCGACGTCGCCGTCGAGTTCGGCCTGCCGCTCGGCGGCGATGCGCGCGAGGTTGTCCAGCGTCCGTTCGATGTTGCGCTCGTGCGCCCCGGGGACGTCGAGCCACTCGAGCACCAGCGGGTAGAC
>CAYMGL010000330.1:0-2618 GCA_964389945.1 uncultured Actinomycetota bacterium | reverse complement strand
CGACCATCGAGCTCTACAACTTCATCGGCTCGCCCGGCGTGAACTCGCTGACCGCGCGCAAGGAGGTCATGCAGCTCTACCGGGACGTGGTGACCGAGATCCTGGCCTCCATGATCGAGCAGGCAGCCCTGACCCACGACACGACGCTCGCCGGTGTCGGCGCCGTCGGGTGGGTGGACACGCACGAGCGCGTCACCGACCCCGTGCGTGGCGTCGAGCTGTCGTCCGCGGACTTCTGGACCGACCTCGCCGCGCAGACCGAAGGAGGCCTGCAGCCACTGGCGCCGGCCGACCTCACGGCCGACGGTCTCGCGGCACTCGACGCGGTCGTGGTCAGTCGTCCGAGCCTGCCGGCCGACGCCCTCGCCGCGCTGCGAGGGTTCGCGGCCGACGGCGGCCGGGTCCTGCTGACCGACGAGGGGGTCGTGCTCGCCGACGCCCTGTTCGCCGAGGCCGACCTCGCGCCGGCGTCCCGCATCGACAGCGCCGGCATCGTCGACATCGCCGACGGTGACCTGACGGACGGCGTGCGCGAGGACGCCTTCATGCTCGTCGAGCCGCTGACGGTCGGCTACGCGCGGTCGCTCCAGGGTGGTGACGACCTGCCGATCTGGGTGGTCGACGAGGCGGCGTGGTCCGGCCTCGGTGGGACCGCGGACATCACCAAGAGCGGGGACGTCGTCGCCGGGACCGCGCCGCTGGGCAGCGGCGAGGTCACCGTGCTCGGGCTGCTGACGCCGCCGGTCAAGACGGACGGCCCCGACCCCATCGACCACGGCCTGGAGTCCCACGGCGTGCTCGACACGGGGTACCTCGTCCTCGCCAACGCGCTCGGTGGGGAGCTGGTCACCACCACGACGGCCTTCGCCGAGACGCCGGCGATCGGGTCGGTCGTGGCCGCCGCACCACGGAGCGCACCGGCGCCCGAGCGCAGCGACGGCACCGTCCCGGCACTGCTGGTGCTGCTCGGCGGACTGGTCGCCACCGGGCTCGTCGCGCGGCGCGACGGCGCGCCCGCCTGACGCTTCCATCGGCGACCACACCCACCTAGGGTCCGCTCGGTCGCCACCCGTGGGAGCCCGTCGATGCGTCCTCGAAGCCTGCTCGTCACGTCGACGCGGCTGGCGCTGACGCCGCTGCCGTGACCGAGGTCGTCGGCCTGGTGACGGGCTCCGGCTTCGCCGCCGGGGTGAACCTGTACGCCACCGTCCTGCTGCTGGGCCTCTACGGACGGTGGTTCGACAGCGCGGCCGTGCCCGACGTGCTGGAGCGCCCGGAGGTGCTGGTGGTCGCCGCCGTGCTGACCAGCGTGGAGTTCCTCGCCGACAAGATCCCCTGGTTCGACTCGCTGTGGGACACCGTCCACACGGTGGTCCGGCCGGTGGGGGCGGGGCTCCTGGCCGTGGTCCTCGTGGACGGCGACGCAGCGGCCATCAGCGAGGCGGCGGCGGGCGGCGTCGCGGGCCTGCTCGCGTTGACGTCGCATGCGGCCAAGGCGTCGACGCGGGTCGCCGTCAACACGTCACCGGAACCGTTCTCGAACAGCATCGTGTCGGTGCTCGAGGACGGTCTCGTGGCCGTGCTCGTGTGGGTGGCCGTCGAGCACCCGGCTGTCGCCCTCGTCGTGGTGGGGGTCCTGACGCTGCTCGCCATCGGCATCGTCGTCGGACTGTGGCGGACCGTGCGTGCGGTCCGGGCGCGGATGCGGCAGACGTCGCTGCGTGAGCGACTCCGGCAGGTGCGACGCTGAGGACCCGGCCGGTCGCCCGTGGTCGTGACCACCCAGGGTGATGCTGTACTAGTCATTTGTGATCACGCCGATCCGGACGGCACCGACGACGCGAAGCACGTGTGGACAACGACCCCACCAGGAGGACGTCCACATGCGCATCCGCACCCTGCTCGCCAGCGCCGCGATCGCGGCCACCAGCCTCGCCATGGTCGCCGGCCCCGCCGCGGCCGACCACACCAAGGGGAAGAAGTACCTCGACGTCGAGCTGACGCGTGAGGCCGCCATCGCGGCCGACGACGGCTTCGGCGTCGCCCCGGAGGGCTCCTCCGGTGAGGGCGCCGTCTACCTCAACCACGGCCAGGAGCGCTTCTGCGCGTTCTTCGACTTCGAGCTCCCGGAGGGCGTCAGCATCGTGGCGATGCACCTGCACGAGAAGGAGGACGGCGAGCAGAACGGCCCGCCGGTCATCTTCCTCGACAGCCTCATCGCCGAGGACGGCCAGTCGTCGTCGGGCTGCGTCACAGGTGACCGCGAGTTCATCCGCGGCGTCCTCAGCGCCCCGTCCGACTACTACATCAACGCCCACACGAGCGTCGACGCGACCGTCATCCGCACCGAGCTCGGCCAGAACTGACCCCACTGCGTACGACCGAGCCCCCGCCGATCGGCGGGGGCTCGTCGTCGTGCGGAACCTCGGGTCGAGTGTGCGTCCCGCTGTCTGAGAGGCGGCAGGAGGCACACTCGACTGGTCACTGCATGCGCGTGTCCGCGGGCCGGAACGGCTCGCCCTGCTCGGCCTTCTCGACGAGGCTCTGCGGCGGGGTGAACCGCTCGCCGTACGCGTCGGCCAGCTCCTTGCAGCGCGCCACGAAGCCCGTGGTGCCGC
>CAYMGL010000329.1:0-2637 GCA_964389945.1 uncultured Actinomycetota bacterium | reverse complement strand
AGACCGATCCCGACGCCGTGGTCGAAGCACCACGCCCAGTCCTCCCCGGGCTCCAGGGACTTGATCACGGGGTGACCGAGGTCGCTGGTGGCGTGCTTGCGGGCGTGCTGGTTGGGCGAGTCGTCGCAGCACCCCGCCATCCCGCACGTGGCGCAGTAGCGCAGGTGCACCCAGCTGTCGCCGGCCGCCACGCAGGCGGGACACCCGTCGTCGAAGGACGGGGCGTCGACGTCGGGGAGGTCGGTGAGGTGCGTGCAGGGGTCCGTGCTCATGTCGACCTCCTCGGTCGCTGGTGGTTCGGGTTGCTCGATCGGCAGCGTCACGCGGAACGTGGTCCGACCCGGGGACGAGGCGACCGTGAGGCTCCCCCGGTGCTCGAGCACGACGATGCGATAGCTGATCTGCAGGCCCAGCCCCGTGCCCTCGCCGGGCGGCTTGGTGGTGAAGAACGCGTCGAAGATGCGCTCCTGGTGCTCGGGCGGGATGCCGGGCCCGTTGTCCTCCACCTCGACGACGACCTCGTCACCGCTGCTGGACGCGCGGATCGTCAGCACCGGGATCCTGCCCTCGATGCCCTCCAGCGCCGCACAGGCGTTGTCGATCAGGTTCGTCCACACCTGGTTGAGCTCGGTCCCCAGCGCCGTGATCAGTGGCAGGTCGTCGTCGAACTCGCGCCGGACGCGCACGTGGCGGGTCTTGTGGGCCAGCAGCACCAGGGTGTCCTCGATGCCCTGCCGCACGTCGACGTCCTGCACGGGGGCACGGTCGAGGTAGGTGTAGGACTTCAGTGACCGCACGATGCTCGACAGGCGGTTGGCGCCCTCGGTGATCTCGGCCGCGGTGCGTCGCAGCGAGGTCGAGCCCACCAGCAGCTGGATCGCGTCGGTCAGCTCGTCGGGTGCGGCCGCGTCGAGACCCTCCAGACCCTCGAGGTCGTCGACCGAGACACCCGCGTCGACGAGCTGCGCCGACAACTCCCACGGCTCGTCGACCCCGTGGTCGTCCAGCCAGTCCTCGAGCTCGGACTCGGCGTCGCTGCGCGACAGCGCGTCCAGCGGCACGTCCGGACCGTCACCGAGCAGCCCCATCACCTCGGCGCGCAGGCCGCCGGCGCCAGCCGCCGCTGCACGGTTCGTGAACGTGACGAGCTGGTCGGCGAGCCGCTCGGCAGCACGCGCCACCGCCGCGGCCGGGTTGTTCAGCTCGTGGGCCACGCCGGCGGTGAGCGTGCCGAGCTGCGCCATCCGCTCGCTCTGCTTGACCTCGTCGTGGGTCTCGCGCAACCGACGCCGGAAGGTGTTGAACAGCGCACGCGAGGCCGCGGGGCTGGTGTCGAGCAGCTCGTCGAGTGCGGACTTCGGGATCGCGACGAGGTCGGCCTCGGTGCGTGCGCGGACGCTCGCGATGCGCGGCTCCTCCTGGAGGAGGGCCATCTCGCCGATGACCACGCCCGGCCCGTGGACCGCCAGGAGCGACTCCCGCCGCTTCGTCGCCTTGAGGATCTCGATCTCTCCGGCCGTGATGACGTAGGCGCGGTCGCCGGGATCGCCCTCGCGGAAGAGCACCTCCCCCGCAGCGAGGTGGACGTCCTGCACCTCGGTGCAGATGCGCTCGAGGTCCTCGTCGCTGAGACCGTCGAACAGCTCGACGTCGCGGAGGCGGGCGAAGGTGTCCGACATCACATGCTCGCGAGGTACTGGTGGACGAGCGAGATGCAGATCGAGCCCTGCCCGACGGCCGACGCGACCCGTCGGACGGCGCCGTGCCGGACGTCGCCCGCGGCGAACACGCCCGGGACGCTCGTCTCGAACGGGAACGGGTCGCGCTCCAGCGGCCAGCCCGCGGGCCGCTGCCCGTCGACCATCAGGTCCGGCCCAGTCAGGATGAACCCCCGGTCGGTGCACGCGAGCGTGTCGCCGATGAACGCGGTGTGCGGCACGGCACCCGCGAAGACGAACAGCCCGGTGGCCGCCCGGGTGGTCTCCTCGCCGCTGCGCCCGTGCGTGGTGACGACGGCCTCGAGGCTGTCCTCGCCACGGACCTCCGTGACGGTCGTGTCCACCTCGACCGTGATGTTGTCGATCTCGCCGATCTGGTCGATCAGGTACTGCGACATCTTCGCCTCCAGCGACGGGCCGCGCACGAGGATCGTGACCGAGCGGGCGTAGCGGGCGAAGAGCACGGCGCCCTGGCCCGCCGAGTTCGCGCCACCGACGACCACGACGTCCTCGTCCTGGTAGGCGGCCGCCTCGCTCAGGGTCGCCCCGTAGTACACGCCGCGCCCCTCGAGCCGCTCGTAGCCCGGGACCTCGAGGCGGCGCACCGTCATCCCCGACGCGATGACCACCGCACGGGACCGCACCTGCGACCCGTCGCTCAGCCGGAGCGTGCGTGCGGGGCCCTCGACGTCCAGCCCGACGACCTCGACGGCAGTGAGGATCTCGGCACCGAAGCGCTTTGCCTGCGCGGTCGCCCGACGCGCCAGGTCGGTCCCGCTGATGCCGTTGGGGAAGCCGAGGTAGTTCTCGATGCGCGAGCTCGAGCCTGCCTGGCCGCCCGTCGCCTGTCGCTCCAGCACGGCGACGTCGAGCCCCTCGGTCGCGCCGTAGACCGCGGCGGCGAGCCCGGCGGGACCGG
>CAYMGL010000328.1:0-2672 GCA_964389945.1 uncultured Actinomycetota bacterium | reverse complement strand
CCGCGAGCCGGCCGAGCGGGCTGTGCTCGTAGGCACCACCCGACTCGCCGGCCCGACGGGGCCCGCGATCACAGGAGCGGCGGTACGAGGTCATGCGCACACCCTGCCGAGGGGGTGTGACACGCCCCGGTCAGCAGACCCACTCGTACTCGCGCGGCCCCTCGTCGAGCCATGCCTCGATGCCGCTGTCGGAGACGAAGTGCGCCATGCCGTCGTCGTAGACCGTGAGCGTGCCGGTGTCGTCACCGGGACCGGGTTCGACCACGGCGAGGACGAGGCCGGCCGCGAGGACGAGGTCCGGCGACGTGGTCACCGGTGCTCCGAGGTAGTCGTCCGGGTCGACCTGGTCCTGGTCGACGAGCGGGTAGAACGTCCGCCCGTCCGCGAGCTCGAGCACCTCGTTGCCGCAGGCGTAGTAGTAGTCCACGTCCTCGACCACCTCGACGACCGATGGCTGCTCGCCCGGTCCCAACGGGTCGGACGACCCGCCGCAGCCCGCGAGGGCCGCCACGAGGACTGCTGCCACCATGATCGGTCGCATCCTGGTTCCTCCGCTGTCGACGACCTTCTGACGTCGTCGGACCCCCGCCGGTTCCGTCCCGCGGCTCGATCGCCCGATCGGCCCCGGGGCACCGTAGGTTGGCGCCCGGCAGCGCCGGCCGGGGAGGCGACGATGACGACGGCGTACCTCGCCGCCCGCGACCACGAGGCCGACCTCGACGAGGAGCTCGCTCGCGCCGGCGCGGCCGTCGTCGCGACGCACGGCCTGTTGCGGGTGGTCGAGGGGCGCCCGGTCCACGCCGCATGGGCGGCGAACACGTGGTGGGACGCCGAGCGGATCCCGATCGACTCGATCGGGCACGCGGCGAAGGAGCTGCGGGCCCGACAGCGCAACTGGGCGCTGTACGAGCCGCCCGACCACCGGGGTCGCGCCGAGCTGATCGCTGAGCGACTGCCGTACGTCGCGGCCCGCCCGCTCGAGCTCGGCGAGGTGGCGCCCGATGCGCCGCTGGGGTCGTGGACGCTCCTGGAACGGGACCTGGTGCTCGCGGCGACCCGGTGCTCGAGCCCCTTCCCCAACGGTGCACCGTCGTTCGTCGAGGACCGGCAGGGACCACCGAGCCGGGCCTACCTCAAGCTCTGGGAGACCTTCGCCCGGCTCCGACGCCAGCCGGCCGCGGGTGAGCGCTGCCTCGACCTCGGCGCGGCGCCGGGCGGCTGGACGTGGCTGCTCGCGCGCACGGGCGCCGACGTCGTCGCGGTCGACAAGGCGCCGCTGGACCCCACGGTCGCGGCGCTGGACAACGTGACGTTCGTGGCCGGCTCGGCGTTCGCGCTCGAGCCCGACGACGTCGGACCGGTCGACTGGTGGTGCAGCGACATCATCGCGTACCCGGGCCGGCTGCTGGGCCTCGTCGAGCGGTGGCTCGCGTCCGGGCTGGTCCGCAACCTCGTCTGCACGATCAAGTTCCAGGGGGCGACCGACTTCGACGAGCTCGCCAGGTGGAAGGCGCTGCCCGACGCACAGCTGTTCCACCTGGACAACAACAAGCACGAGCTGACCTGCGCGATCCTCGGGGCAGCATGACCAGGAGCTTCACGGTGATCCACGACGACCGGTTGGAACGCAACAAGGAGACCGTCCTGGCGTTCTACGACCAGGCGTTCAACCAGTGCCGCCCGGCGGAGGCGATCGAGCGCTACGCCGGCGACTACTACGCCCAGCACAACCCGCACGTCGGCGACGGCAAGGAGGCGTTCGTCGAGTACTTCGAGCGGATGGCCGAGGAGTACCCCGGCAAGCACGTCGAGTTCGTGCGCGTCATCGCCGAGGGCGACCACGTCGTCCTGCACTGTCGCCAGACGTGGCCGGGCGACGAGGTCTGGGCCGGGATCGACATCTTCCGCCTCGACGACGAGGGCCGGATCGTCGAGCACTGGGACGTCCTGCAGCAGGTCCCCGCGACGTCCGCCAACGACAACGGGATGTTCTGACCCGCAGGTGTGGCGGTGACCGAACGGTGGCACTGCCCTGCCGAGCGCACCCCCTCCCCACGAGCCCCTGCGGAGCCGCCATGTCCCTCCCTCCCGAGGCAGCCGCGACCGCCGACGTCGTCGCCGTCGCCGTCCTCTGCGCCGACGAGTGGCTGCACCTGCGCGCGCCGGACGGCGAGCCGGGCGACGGACCGTCGCTGCCGACCACCACGACGGCGCCGGGCGAGACCGCCTTCGAGGCCGCCGTGCGGTGCTGCGCCGAGCAGCTGGCCATCGACGTGCTGCCGAGCCACTCCGACGGCCTGACGCCGGTGGGTGACGGGGCGGACGCGGTGCACACGGTCGTGGCGCACCCCGCGACACCGGCCGCGCTGACGCGTGCGACACAGCTCGGCGACGACGTGGTCTGGCTGCCGGATCGCCGGATCGCCGCCGCGCGACCGGACACCCCTGCGACCGCGACCACGACCGCGACGACGGCCGCGACGACCGCCGACTGACGACGCGTCGGCGTGCGCTGTGGACACCGATGGTGCACGGCATCGCTCCGACCCACTAGTCTTGGCGGTCAGCTCGGCGCGGTCACTCGCTCCACGATTCTGTGTGGGGCAACGTTCCGGGCAGTATGAAGATCGAGTACGCACATGCCAGAAGGCACAGTCAAGTGGTTCAACGCC
>CAYMGL010000327.1:0-2675 GCA_964389945.1 uncultured Actinomycetota bacterium | reverse complement strand
CGGAACCACAGGCGGTGGCCGGCCACGCTGCCGGCATCGACGTCGAGCGGCACCACCCGCCGCGGCTGCGGCGGCCAGTCCTGGTCGGCGAGGACGTCCTCGATGGGCACGGGGTGCTCCGGGTACGGCGGGGGCGCACGGTAGGTCGTGGGCGCTTGGCGGCGCCCGGTGGCCGTGCTTCCCTCGTGTGCCCATGTCTGCCCCGATCCTCCTCGACCACGCCGCCTCGACGCCACCGCGGCGCGAGGCGGTCGCGGTGCTGCTGGCGGCCCTGCACGCCGAGCGCGGCGGCAACCCGTCCGCGGGGCACGCCATCGGACGCCGGGCCCGCACGACGCTCGAGGAGGCGCGTGAACGCATCGCGTCCACCGTCGGTCGCTCGCCCCACGACGTCGTCGTGACCTCGGGTGGCACCGAGGCCGACCAGCTCGCCGTGGTCGGCACCTACCGCGCCGCCGTCGCCGCCGGCCGGGGTCGTCACGTGGTCTGCTCCACCGTCGAGCACCCGGCCGTCGCCGACGCCGTGCGGTGGCTTGCCGCCGTCGAGGGCGCCGAGGTGACCTGGGTCGACCCCCGGGGTGTCGAGCCGGTCGCGCCCGACGACGTCGTCGCCGCGCTGCGCGACGACACGGTGCTGGTGGCGCTGACCGGTGCCGACGGGGAGGTCGGCATCGCCCAGGACAGCGATGCCGTCGCCCTGGCCTGCGCGGACGCTGGTGTCGCCCTGCACACCGATGCGGTCCAGCGCTTCGCCACGCGGCCGACGCCACGCGGTGGCTCGCTGGCGCTCACCGGCCACAAGCTCGGCGCGCCCGTCGGCGTCGGTGCGGCGATCCTGCCCCGCGACGTCCCGGTCGCACCGCTCGTGCCGGGACCGGGCCAGGAGCGGGGCCTGCGGTCCGGCACCCAGCCGACGGCGCTGGCCCTGGCACTCGCCACGGTGCTCGAGCTGACCGTCGCCGAACGCGACGAGCACGTCGCGCGCGCCCGTGCACGCACGTGCCGCCTGGCGGCGGCACTGGCGGACCTCGACGGCGTCCGGCCGACGGTGCCGCCGGACGCCGCGCACCGGGTGGCGACCCACCTGCACCTCCAGGTCGACGGGGTCGACGGCGAGGCCCTGGCGATGGCGCTCGACGAGGTCGGGGTCGCCGTGTCCACGGGGACCGCCTGCGCCACCGGCAGCGCGCAGCCGTCACCGGTGCTCGCGGCGTACGGCATCACGGCCGACGCCGTGCTGCGTTGCAGCGTCGGTCGGACCACCACCGAGGACGACGTCGACGGTGCGGGCGAGCGGATCCGCGACGTGGTGACCACACTGCGGGGTCGAGGAGGAGGCTTCCTTGCCTGACGAGCGCGTGCTGGTCGCCCTGTCCGGGGGCGTCGACTCCGCCGTGGCCGCTGCCCTCCTGGCCGAGGCCGGGCACGACGTCACCGGCGTGCACCTGCGGCTCGCCGACACCGACCCGCAGGTCGTCGGCCAGGGCTGCTGTGGCCTCGACGACGCCCAGGACGCCCGGCGGACGGCACAGGTCCTCGGCATCGACTTCCACGTCTGGGACCTGCGCGAGGTCTTCCGTCGTGAGGTCCAGGAGCCGTTCGCCGCCGGGTACGCCGCCGGCACGACGCCCAACCCGTGCGTGACGTGCAACGAGAAGGTGAAGGTGGGGGCCGTCCTGCGTCGTGCCCTGCAGCTGGGGTTCGACGCGGTCGCGACCGGGCACCACGCCCGGATCGAGCCCGACGTGCCGCGTCTGCGCCGCGCCGTCGACCGGCGCAAGGACCAGAGCTACGTCCTGCACGTCCACGGGCCCGACGAACTGGCCCGGCTGCGCACGCCGGTCGGCCACCTCACCAAGGACGAGGTCCGCGCCGCTGCTGCAGACCGCGGCCTGCGCGTCGCCGCGAAGCCCGACAGCTACGACGTCTGCTTCATCCCCGACGGTGACACCGCCGGTTACCTCGCCGGTGCGTTGCCCGCCGCGGCCGGCGAGGTCGTCGACGTGGACGGCACCGTGCTGGGCACCCACGACGGTGCGTGGCGGTTCACGGTCGGGCAGCGGCGCGGGCTCGGCCTGGACCACCACGAGCCGCGCTTCGTCGTCGACGTCGACGCCGACGCCCGGCGCGTCACGGTCGGCCCGCGTGACGCGCTGGCGACGTCGTGGCTCGCGCTCGACGACGTGGTGTGGCACGGCGGCGGCGTCCCGGCCGGTGACGTGCTCGTGCAGATCCGGGCGCACGGCCGGCCGCACCGCGGCCGCGTCGCCGCCGGCGACGGCCAGGTACGCGTGGAGGTCGAGGAGCCGTTCCACGGCGTCGCGATCGGCCAGTCCTGCGTGGTGTACGACGAGGCCGACGACGTCGTCCTCGCCGGTGGCCGGATCGCGGCCGCCCAGCGTCCGCTGCTGCCGGTGGCCTGACGCACGTAGCCTCGCCGGGGACGGGAGGCTGGACATGCGGGACGCGGTCATCTGCACGCCGGTGCGCACACCGGTGGGACGCTTCGGGGGCATCTTCAAGGACGTCCCGGCGGTCGACCTCGCGGCGCACGTGCTGCGCGCGCTCGAGGAGCGCGGGCTCGACCCCGACCGGGTGGAGGACGTCGTGCTCGGCAACGGCTACCCGTCCGGCGAGCACCCGGCGATCGGTCGCATGGCGGCCCTCGACGCCGG
>CAYMGL010000326.1:0-2699 GCA_964389945.1 uncultured Actinomycetota bacterium | reverse complement strand
GACATGTGGATCGGGTTGACGTCGCCGGAGACCTTGCCGTAGCGGCGGCCCTGGTCGCCCTCGACCCGCCACTCGGCGGTCAGGGGCAGGCCGGCCACGTCGACCGCGTCGGCGGGGTGCTCCTCGGCCGGCGGTTCCTCGTCCTGCTTGTGGCGTGCGAGGTAGGTCGAGGTCCCGTCCCAGACGATCTCCGCCGCGCCCGATTGACGGGCGACATCGCCGGACGTCGTGACCTGCGACCGGACGGTGAACTGCGAGCCCTTGGCGTGCGGGCGCAGGTCCTCCAGCCACACCTCGACGTCGACGGGCTCGTCGGCGGTGACGGGTCGTACGACCTCGATGCGCTGGCGCAGGTGCACCATCCCGAGGAGTGCGAAGGGGAAGTCGTCACCGCTCATCACCTGGATCTGGAGCGGGAACGCCAGCATGTGGAGGTAGGTGACGGGGAGCGCGTCGGTCAGCGTGAAGCCGCAGACGTCGGCGTAGGCCGCGACGTGGTCACGGTCCAGCTCGACGTCACGCAGCCGCAGGTGCTGGGTCGGCAGCGAGCGCTCGCCGCCACCGCCGCGACCGGACAGCGGGGACGCCGCCCGTGCGTACAGCCCAGCGAGGCTCGGGGCCTCGTCCAGCTCGATGATCTGTGGGTCGGAGACGACTGCCATGTCAGGCTCCCAACAGGCTCTGGCCGCACACGCGCAGGACCGTGCCGTTGATCCACGTGGTGTCCGGACCGGCCAGGTAGGCGATGGCCTCCGCGACGTCGAGCGGCAGGCCGCCCTGGCCGAGGCTCGAGATGCGGCGACCGACCTCGCGGGGACCGAACGGCATGCGGTCGGTCATCTCGGTCTCGATGAAGCCCGGGGCGATCGCGTTGGCGGTCGACCCGTTGGGTGCCAGCGTCGGCGCGAGCCCCGCGACGTGGCCGATGATGCCGGCCTTGGTCGCGCCGTAGTTGGTCTGGCCGCGGTTCCCCGCGATGCCGCCGACGGCCGACGACAGCGCGATGATGCGGCCGTTGTCGTTGAGCGCGTCCTCGGCGAGGAGGTGCTCGTTGATGCGCTCGATCGCGACGAGGTTGATGTCCAGGACCATGTCCCAGCGCTTGTCGTCCATGCCGGCCAACGTCTTGTCACGCGTGATGCCCGCGTTGTGGACGACGATGTCGACGCCGCCGTGGCGGCTGGTGAGGTAGCCGACGAGCTTCCCGGGGGCGTCCTCGGCACTGACGTCCAGCGGGAACGCTGCCCCGCCGACCGTGTTGGCGACGTCGGCGAGCTGCTGGCCCGCCGACGGCAGGTCGACGCAGACGACGTGCGCGCCGTCACGGGCGAGGGTCTCGGCGATCGCCGCACCGATGCCGCGTGCGGCGCCGGTGACGACCGCGACCTTCTCGGCGAGCGGCTTCTCGAAGTCCGCCGGGATGGCCGGTGCCACGTCGGTGGGTGGACCCACGGTGACGACCTGGCCGGTCACGAAGGCCGAGCGACCACTGAGGAAGAAGCGCAGCGGTGCGACCGCACCCTGCTCGGCGTCGGGGGCGACGTTGACGAGGTTGACCGTCGCACCCTTGCCCCCGACCTCCTTGGCGAGGCTGCGGGTGAAGCCCTCCAGCGCGCGCTGGGCGGTGCGGTACCGCAGGTCCTCCAACTGGTCGGGGTCGGCCGCGAGCACGACGATGCGCGCGTTGCGGGCGAGGCGACGCACGCCGGCCTGCACGGTGCGGTAGAGGTCGTCGAGGTCGTCGGCGACCCGGATGCCGGAGGCGTCGTAGACGACCGCGGCGTAGCGGGTGTCCGCCTCGTCCGGCTGTTCGTGCACCTCGGCCCCGGCGTCGACCAGCAGCTTGCTGGCCGTGTCGAGGAGGAACCCGCCGGGGGCGCCACCGAGGAGTGCCACGCCGGGCACGAGCGGTTCACCGGGGGTGTGGCGGCGCAGCTCGACCGGCTGGGGGAGCCCCAGCAGGTCGGCGACGCGCTTGCCGATGTCGGACTGGACGAGCTTCGCGTAGGTGTCTGCCATGGCTCAGGCCTCCAGGATCATGACGACGCCGTTGCCGCCCGCGGCGCAGACCGAGATGAGGGCGCGGCCGCCACCCATCTCGTCGAGCTCCTTGGCGGCGGTGGCGATGATGCGGGCGCCGGTCGCGGCGAACGGGTGGCCGGTCGCGAGCGAGGACCCGACGGGGTTGAGCTTGTCGCGGTCGATGGGGCCGAGTGCCTGCGCCAGGCCGAGGCGCTCCTTGCAGAACGCGTCGTCCTCCCACGCGGCGAGCGTGGACAGGACGGTGCCGGCGAAGGCCTCGTGGATCTCGTAGAGGTCGAAGTCCTGCAGCGTCAGCCCGTTGCGGTCGAGCATCCGCGGCACGGCGTAGACCGGGGCCATCAGCAGGCCCTCGTGGCCGTGGACGTAGTCGACCGCGGCCGACTCGGCGTCGACGACGCGGGCCAGCTGCGGCAGGTCACGTGCCTCGGCCCAGGCGGGGGTCGCGATCAGCGTCGCGGCTGCGCCGTCGGTCAGCGGCGTGGAGTTGGCCGCCGTCATCGTGCCGGTCTCGGGGTCCCCGAAGACGGGCTTGAGCTTCCCGAGCTTCTCGATGTCCGAGTCCGGGCGCAGGTTGTCGTCGCGCTGCAGGCCCTGGAACGGGGTGACGAGGTCGTCGAGGAAGCCGCGCTCGTAGGCCGCGTGCAGGTTCTTGTGGC
>CAYMGL010000325.1:0-2728 GCA_964389945.1 uncultured Actinomycetota bacterium | reverse complement strand
CGGCCTGCTCGGGCTTCAGCTTGGCGATCGCCGGGACGATGTCCTCGTTGCGGTTGAGGATGAACAGGTAGTTCGCCTTGGGAAGGTCGCGCGGGTCCCGGTGCTCGATCATGTCGAGCCCGAACGTGCAGCGGCCGTTCTTGGTGTACGTGTCGTTGAAGAAGTCGACGGTGCCGTCCTCGTTCACCCAGGTCGACTCCAGCCACGCCTTCGAGCTGGTCGCACCGCCGTGGATCTGCGGCTCGTCCTCGGCGTTCAGGCCGTAGGTCTTGGCGAAGCAGCCGTCCTCGGTCGCGTGCACGGTGCCGTCGGGCATCAGGGCGATGAAGTCGTCCTGCACCGGCAGGCTGCCCAGCACGTTGCGGAACGTCGTCGTGGTCTTGCCGGTGCCGGACAGGCCGATGATCAGCGCCAGCTCCTCCTCGCCCGACGCGGTCTGGTCGGCCGGGAAGGTCTTCGCACCGGAGTGCATGGCCAGACCGCCGCGGTCGTAGACCAGCCGGTTCCACATCCGCAGGCCACCCATCTTGGACTCACCGAAGTAGTCCGAGCCGAGGACGCGCGTGACGTAGTTGTCGAGGTCGACGAGGATCAGGCAGTCCTGCCCGAACTCGGGCGTGCGCAGCGTCGGCGTGTAGATGACCGTGAACTCGGGCTCGTACGCGTCGTCCTTCGGGAAGTACAGCTGCTGCTGCATGCCCGGGATGTTCGCCTGCGTCTTCTCGATGAACAGGCGGCTGCCGGTGCGGAAGTCCGGGTCGGGGCCGATGTAGCCCTCGATCAGGATCATGTCCTTGTCGGCGATGTGCGCGTCCTGCTTGGCCGCCCACTCGTCGTAGAAGGCGCGCGACTTCGTCGGCTTGCCCGTCGGCTCGTCGCTGATGAAGAACGTCGACGGCGCCTGGCGGGCGAGGATGCGCGCCTTGTAGTTGACGTTGTCGAACTCGGTCAGCGTCGAGTCCTCGAGGTACTCCAGCGCCCACGCCTTCATCTCGTCCTGGGACGGGTTGACGGCGACGGACTTCGCCTGCGGCAGCTCGACGGTCACTGTTCTGTTCCTCAGTCGGGGTGACGACCGGCGACGGGCGGCAGCGAGGAGCCGGGCGGATCCGCCGTTCGACGGCGCGCCGTTGCCGGGATGCGAGAAACCTACCGCCTCGCCCTCGGCACCTACCAACCGCGTGCGGCTGGGCACACCGCGCACGATCCGGCCCGAAGCGCCACGGCGACCCACCCACACGACCGCTGACCACATGACCGGGGCGGCATGGGCGCGCAGTAGCCTCCGCCACCGAAACCGCAGCCCAGCCCCATGCGAGGACCGTCCTGCGCTCCCCTGTCCGCGTCGTCGGGATCGCCGTGCTCCTCGTCGGTGCGGTCATGGCCGTCCTGCTCTACCGCGACGCCCGCGCCGTGCAGGCCGGCCTGCGCACCGCCGAGGACCGGCTGCGCGCCGCCGAGCGCGCCGTCGGCGCCGAGGACTTCGACGCCGCGTCCGCACTGCTGCAGTCCGCCGGCGCTGAGGCAGAAGCCGTGCTCGGACGGCTCGACGGCCCCGGCTGGGCACTCGTGTCGGTCCTGCCCATGGTCGGCGACGCCCCGGCCCTCGCCGAGGCCGCGGCCGACCTCGTCATCGGCACCGCCGCGATCGGCGACGAGGGGCTGTCGCTCGCTGCCGAGGTGCTCAGCCCCGATGCCCTGGCCGACCTCGTCGACGGCAGCACCATCAACGTCGACCTCCTGCGTGAGCTGTCGGACCGCGCCGATGCGATCGATCTCGAGCCGCTGCGCGTCGCGCAGGCCGAGCTCGAGGCCACCCGCCTGGAGCGGTTGCCGACGTTCCTGATCGCCGACCGGCAGCTCGCGCTCGACCGCGCCGACGAGCTGCTCAGGACACTTGCCGACGCGCAGGGCGGGCTCGACGCCGTCATCGAGTTCGTCGGCGGCGAGGGCCCGCGGCGCTACCTCGTCGTGGCCCAGAACAACGCCGAGCTGCGCGGGACGGGCGGCCTGATCGGCTTCCTGGCCGAGCTCACCTTCGTCGACGGGCAGGCCTCGTACGTCGACGGCGTGTCCTTCGACCCGGAGGAGGAGCTGGCGCAGCGGACCCAGCTCGAGTCGACGCGTGACCTCCCACCACCGGTCGAGCGCCCCGACGACTTCGCCGAGCGCTACGACGTCTCCGGCGGCGGGCAGTACTTCGGCTCGGTCAACCTCGACCCGGACCTGCCCACCGTCGGCCCGGTGCTCTCCCGCCTGTACGAGCAGCAGCTCGGCCGGTCCGTCGACGGCGTGCTCGCGGTCGACCCGTTCGCACTCGGCGGCATCGTCACGGCCACCGGCCAGCCGCTGCCGGTCGGCGACGTCCTGCCCGACGAGGTGCCGGCCGGAATCCCCACGTCGATCCCGGGGGCCGCGATCCCGCAGCTGGTCATGGTCGACGGCTACGACGTCTTCGGTGGGGGCGGCCCAGAGAAGAAGGCGCTGGACCGGCTCGTCATCCAGGCCAGCCTCGGTGCCTTCTTCGCCGGCGACTGGGAGCCTGGCCGCATGGTCGCGACGCTGCGCGACCTGATCGCCCGACGCCACATCCAGCTGTACTCGGCGACCGGCACGACGCAGGCCAGCCTGGAGGCAGCCGGCGCCGCGGGCCAGCTCCCTGACGGTGAGGCCACCGACGTGCTCGCCCTCACCGCCTCGAACGCCGCGCCGAACAAGGCCGACGTCC
>CAYMGL010000324.1:0-2743 GCA_964389945.1 uncultured Actinomycetota bacterium | reverse complement strand
GACGACCCGTCGTGGCGCGAGGCGGCCTGACGTGCGGATCGCCATCGTCTGCCCCTACGACCTGGACCGCCACGGCGGCGTCCAGGACCACGTGCGTCGGCTGGCCAACGAGCTGCGGACCGTCGGAGACGAGGTCCTGACGGTGGGGCCCGGGAGCCTGGACGGCGAGCACGTCGACGTCGGCGGGGCCGTGGGCGTGCCCGCCAACGGCTCGGTCGCACCGATCGCCCTGGCCCCCGGTGCCGGACGTCGGACACGGGCCGCCCTCGCGGCGTGGCAGCCGGACGTCGTCCACGTGCACGAGCCGGCGGTGCCGGTCGTCGGTCTCGCAGCGATGCGGACGGACGCCCCGATCGTCACGACGCACCACGCCTGGGCCGAGTCCACGGGCGCCTACGGCGTCCTCGGCCCGCTGCTGCGCCGCGTCGTGCGTCGCGCTGCCGTCCGCGTGGCCGTGTCGCCCGCTGCGGCGCAGTTCCATGCCGATGCGCTCGGACTGCACAGGGGCGACTTCCGGGTCGTGCCCAACGGCGTCGACGTCGCCCGGTTCAGCGAGGCGTCACGCCTCGACCGGCTCCGCGGCGACGGGCCGGTCCTGCTGTTCGTCGGCCGACTCGAGCAGCGCAAGGGGCTCGAGCACGCCATCCGCGCGTTCGCCCACCTCAAGACCCGCCACCCCAGCCTGCGCATGGTCGTCGTCGGCGATGGTCCCGAACGCGAGCGCTGCCAGGAGCTCCTGCCGGCCGGGTTGCGCGTCGACGTCGACATGCTCGGCCGGGTCAGCGACGACGACCTGCCCCGCTGCTACGCCAGCGCCGACGTGTTCGTGGCGCCCGCCACCGGGGGCGAGTCGTTCGGCATCGTCCTGCTCGAGGCGCTCGCCGCCGGGACGCCGGTGGTGGCGTCCGACCTCCCGGGGTTCCGGTCGGTGGTCGAGGACGGCCGGACGGCCCGGCTCGTGCCGGTCGGGGACGCGCGCGGCCTGGCCGACGCCGTCGACGCGTTGCTGTCCAATCCCAGCCTGCGCGACGCCCAGGTCGCCGCCGGCCGCGAGGCCGTCGAGGAGTTCGACTGGCCCTGGGTGGCGACCCGCCTCCGTTCGATCTACCGCGAAGTCGTGGAGACCTCATGACCCGTGCACGTCTGCTGGCCGCCCTGCTGGCGGTCGCCCTGGCCCTCGCGGCCTGCTCGGGTGACCCCGAGGTCGCGCCGAGCCCCTCGCCCTCGCCGTCGCCGAGCCCCTCGCCGTCGCCGAGCCCGTCGCCCTCGCCGACCGGGCCGCTCGCGCCGCTGACCGGTGAGATCGTCGACGAGGCCGCGGTCGACCGTCCGGCACTGGCCGTCAAGATCGAGAACACGGCCAAGGCACGTCCGCAGGCCGGTCTCGAGGTCGCCGACATCGTGTTCGAGCAGCTCGTCGAGGGCGGGGTGACACGGTTCTTCGCCGTGTTCCAGTCCGAGGTGCCCGACCAGATCGGGCCGATCCGGTCGGCCCGCCTCGTCGACGGCACGTTGCTGCCCGCGTTCGACCCGATCTTCCTCTACAGCGGCGGCCGTGACGACGTGCAGGCCGCGGTCTCCGTGGCGCCGGTCCGCATCACCGAGGGGGCACCGGGCGTCTACCGCGAGCCGAGCCGGTCGGCACCGAGCAACCTCTTCGCCGACGGCGCGCAGGTGTACGAGACCGCCGCCGAGCGGTCCGACGAGCTCCGCCCGCCCCAGCTGTGGTTCACGTTCGACGACGAGATCCCGGCCGGCGGCACGGACGGCACCGCGATCGACATCTCGATGAGTGCGGCCGTCACGACCAGCTGGTCCTACGACGCCGCGGCAGGTGGCTACCTGCGGTCGCAGGGCAGCACCGAGCAGACGACCGTCTCGGGCGACCCGGTCGTCGCGGCGAACGTCGTGGTGCTCGGCGTCGGCACGTACGAGGGCGGCTGCTGTGACACGGCCGGCTCGCCGTACGTGGTGACCCAGACCGTCGACACGGGCCGCGCGATCGTGCTGCGCGACGGGTCCTGGTTCGAGGCCGAGTGGTCGCGTCCGAGCGCGGAGGCATCGATCGAGCTGACGGTCGACGGGGCAGCGTTCGATCTCGCGCCGGGTGCGACCTGGATCCACCTCACACCGACCGCACGCCTGCCGGAGGTGCCCGGGGGGGACGCCGAGGGCTGAGGTCCGACTGGACCCCGTCCAGAGCCTCTGTGGGTCGATTGGACCCCCCGCCCGGACCTATCCTGTGGCCAGCAAGCCAGTTTCGAGAGGACCACTTCCGTGAGCGAGCAGACCAAGGGCACGACTCGCGTCAAGCGCGGCATGGCGGACATGCTCAAGGGCGGCGTCATCATGGACGTCATGAACCCGCAGCAGGCGCGTGTCGCCGAGGACGCCGGTGCCGTCGCCGTCATGGCGCTGGAGCGCGTGCCGGCAGACATCCGCGCCCAGGGCGGCGTGTCGCGCATGAGTGACCCGGAGATGATCGAGGCGATCATCGACGAGGTCTCGATCCCCGTCATGGCCAAGGCACGCATCGGCCACTTCGTCGAGGCCCAGGTCATCCAGACGCTCGGGGTCGACTACATCGACGAGTCCGAGGTCCTGACACCGGCCGACGAGGCCAACCACATCGACAAGTGGGCCTTCGACGTCCCGTTCGTGTGCGGGGCGACCAACCTCGGTGAGGCACTGCGCCGGATCTCGGAGGGCGCGGCCATGATCCGCTCCGAGGGCGAGGCCGGGA
>CAYMGL010000323.1:0-2794 GCA_964389945.1 uncultured Actinomycetota bacterium | reverse complement strand
CGTCGATCCTCGACAACCTGCGCTACGGCCGGCCCGACGCCGACCTCGACGAGGTGGTGGAGGCGACGCGGGCCGCACAGCTGCACGACTGGGTGACGAGCCTCCCCGAGGGCTACGACACCGTCGTCGGTGAGCGCGGGACCCGGCTGTCGGGCGGCCAGAAGCAGCGGCTGTCGATCGCCCGCGTGATCCTGTCGGACCCGCGCGTGCTGATCCTGGACGAGGCCACCAGCGCGCTCGACACCGAGTCCGAGCGCCTGATCCAGGCCGCCCTCGAACCCCTGATGGCGAGCCGGACGACGCTGGCGATCGCGCACCGACTGTCGACGATCCTCGGCGCGGACCGGATCCACGTCGTCGAGGCCGGGCACATCGTCGAGAGCGGCGCGCACGAGGAGCTCCTGGCCGTCGGCGGACGCTACGCCGCGCTCTACGAGGAGCAGTTCGGTGGTGGCGCGGTCGAGGCACACTGCGCCGACGGCGTCGTGCTGCGCGACGGCCACCGGGTGCACCGCCGTCCGACCGACCCGGATGTCGCCGTCGCCTGACCTGTAGCGTCCACGGGGCGAGGTGCGGTGTGGACCAGCAGGACGAGCCCGACGAGATCACGGTCGCCGTGGTCGGTCCCGACCCGCGCCTGCTGCTGGTCCTCGTGGTCACCCTGGTCGGCCTCGCTGCCGTCGGGATCTTCCTCTTCAGCGGCGACGACGGCGACCGCGTGTCGCTCGGCAGCCTCACCGACCTGGCCGAGCAGGCCGAGTCGGGCCCGGTCCGCCTCGCCGAGCTCCCCCACCTCGTCGTCGTCCGGACCGCGACCCGCGAGTCGGTCTACAACCCGCGCTGGGGCGAGAACAACGGGGCCGTGCTGTTGACCCCCGACGACCAGCTGGTCGTGCTCGAGACACGGGACCCGGCGGACGGCGCCGAGCTGACGTGGTGCCGGGCAGCCCAGGCGTTCGCCCATCCCGAGGGGGAGCGCTGGTACGCGGCGGACGGGACGCTGCTGGCGGGCGACGGTCCTCGGGGCCTCGACCGGCGGGCGGTGACCGTGCTCGGCGAGGCGGTCTTCGTCGAGGACGGCAGGTGGGTCCAGGGGCAGCCGTTCAGCCGCTCGCAGACGTCGTGGTCGCCCCGTGGTGACTGCGGGCTGGAGGAGTGACGGTCAGCCGAGGAACGGCTGCGTCGCAACGACCACGACGAGCCCCACGGCGAGCGACAGCCCGATGTTGCGCTTCCACAGCGACGTCAGCACGGCCGCGACCCCGCCGACGGCGATGCTGTTGAGCGGGTCGAACGCAGCGGCCTCCGGGCGGACGAGCCCCGGCAGCACCAGCGCGGCGAGCGCCGCCGCCGGGATCATGCGGAGCACCGTGGTGACCGTCGCAGGCAGCTCGGTCATGCGACTGGCGAACACGAGGAACGAGACCCGGATCCCGTAGGTCAGCACCCCGGCGAGCGCGATGACGAGCAGGTCCGCCCCGGTCACGACCCGACCTCCACGACGCGGGCCTCGGTGCGCAGGGCGACGAGCGTCCCGACGGCGATGCCGCTGAAGGCGCCGACGAGCAGCCCCGCGTTGTTGGGCAGCGCGGCGGCCAGCGTCGCGACGACGCCACTGACGAGGGCGGCGGCGAGCGTCGCGCGGTCGGTGATCGCGGGCACCAGCATCGCGAGGAAGACCAGGGGGATCGTCGCCTCGAGCGGCAGCCAGTCGGGGATGGTCGAGCCCAGGAGCGCCCCGACGGCGGTCATGAGCTGCCAGTTGATCCACAACGGCGCCGCCACGCCGGCGTAGTACGCCATGCGGTGCGGTCGGGACGGTGCACGGTCGATCCGCATGATCGTCAGCGCGTACGCCTGGTCGACGAGGAAGTACGCCGCGACCATGCGCTGCAGCAACGGCACGTGCGCGAGCCGGGGTGCGAGCGAGGCCGAGTACATCGCCATGCGCAGGTTGATGACCCCGACGGTCAGCAGGATGACCAGCAGCGGTGCGTCCCGCGCCAGCAGGTCGATCGCCGCCAGCTGGGACGCGCCGGCGAACACCAGCAGCGACAGGGCCATCCCGCCCTCGATGCCGAGCCCGGCATCCACCGCGGCCGCACCGGCCACGAGCCCGAACGGGATGATCCCCGCCACGATCGGCAGGACCTCCAGCGCCCCCTCACGGAACGCGTCACCGACGGTGAACTCGTCAGCGCGGGAGGTGGTGTGCATGCCCCCAGCGTGCCCGACTGGACCCGGTGACCACGAGTCCACTCCGAGTCCAGTGCGTCGAGCGCCGCGAGCCTCGAGGGAGCGAAGCGACCGAGACGAGCAGCGCCGCCGAGCGCAGCGAGCAAGCTGCTCGCCCGTGAGCAAGCTCGACGCTGACGCGAGACGTGATCGAGGGGGCGCTAGCCCCCGACGATCACGTCGAGGGTCAGTTCGGGGTTGTCCCGCTCGACGCGCTGCAACCGGTACTCGTCGGGGAACAGGGCGACGGGGGTGCCGTCCGCGCGCTCGTAGACCTCGATGCCCCGCATGCGCTCCAGCGGGCCGCGCGAGGCGTCGTCGGTGCGACGACCGACGCCGAACGGCGCCGACTCGAGCCGCACGGGCGCGTTGAACTCGTGCTCCATGCGCCATGCCGCGACGTCGAACTGCAGGACGCCGACCGCGGCGACGACCGGGCGCTGGTCGCCGATCTCGGGGTGGCGCAGGACCTGCCAGGTCCCCTCCTGGTCGAGCTGCTCGAGACCGGAGCGGAACTGCTTGACCTTGCTGCGGTCCGCCGGCACGGCGAAGCGGAAGT
>CAYMGL010000322.1:0-2799 GCA_964389945.1 uncultured Actinomycetota bacterium | reverse complement strand
TTTCGCTGATGACCAAGGCGCGCGGCGACGGCACCAACTATGTCGCATCGCTGCTCGTGGGCTATCAGGAACCGTCGGCCGAAGTGCTCGAAGAGCATCCCGAAGCCGCTCCGGGTCCGGGTCTCTATCACAACGTCTATTTTCCGAACCTCAACCTCGCCATGGCGCCGCCTCTGACCTCTGCAGGCCAGGTGACCTATGACGATGGCACCGAGGCGACCATCGACCAGATGGCGACCGACGTTGCGGCCTTCCTCACATGGACTGCCGAACCGACATTGGTGAAGCGCAAGCAGACCGGCTGGCCGGTGCTCGTTTTCCTGCTGTTCGCCACGATCCTCGCCTATCTCTCGAAGAAACAGATCTGGGCGGCGATCAAGCCGAAGTCCCGCAAGGATTGATCGCGATCTCCTTCGTTACCGAAATCCGCCCCTTGCATCGCCGCGATGCGAGGGGCGTTTTCATTGCGAGGCCGCGATGACCCCCGCGCAGCTCAAATCGCTGGTGCGCACGGTTCCCGATTTCCCGCATGAGGGCATCCAGTTCCGCGACATCACGACGCTGATCAGCCATGGCGAAGGGCTGAAGGCGAGCGTGGGCCATCTCGCGGAACATGCCAGCGCGGCCGGGGCCCAGGCCATTGCCGGGATGGAATCGCGCGGCTTCATCTTCGGCGCGGCGGTGGCGATCGAACTCGGCATCGGCTTCATCCCGGTGCGCAAGCCGGGCAAGCTGCCGATTGCAACGATCGGAATCGATTATGCGCTCGAATACGGTACCGACCGGCTCGAAATCGATCCGGGCGCGGTCGATCAGGGGGAGAAGGTCGTTATCGTCGACGATCTCATCGCCACTGGCGGGACTGCCTGCGCGGCGGCGCAATTGCTGCGGCGTGCGGGCGCCAAAGTCGATCACGCGGCCTTTGTCATCGACCTGCCCGAACTCGGCGGCGCGCGTGCGCTGGGCGAACTCGGAGTGATCGCTTCGGCGCTGATGCATTTCGACGGCGAATGAGGATTTGCCGCTGAATCGATTCCGTTGGGAAAGATTCGCCTGACCCGGCATTGTGTCCTAACACTCTCGCTCATCCATCCGGAGGCAACCCTAGCTAAATCATGCATGACCAGGCGATCGTAATTGCCGTTATCGGCATCTTGGGCATTGGTGCCCAGTGGATCGCCTGGCGCACGGGTTGGCCGGCGATCGTGCTGATGCTGGTGGCCGGCTTCATGGCCGGACCGATTCTCGGTCTGTTCAATCCTGAAGAGACCTTCGGCGACCTCCTCGAGCCAATGGTGGCAATCGGCGTCGCACTGATCCTGTTCGAAGGTGGGCTCAGCCTCGATTTCAGGGAGCTGCGCCATTCGGGCGAAGCGGTCTGGCGGTTGGCGACGATCGGTGTCCTCGTCGGCTGGTTTCTCGGTGCGCTGGCGGCGCATGAAGTGGCCGGACTGGTGCTTCCCGTCGCGGTCCTGTTCGGCGGGATACTGGTGGTCACCGGCCCCACCGTCGTCATCCCGCTCCTGCGACAGAGCTCGGTCAAGACACGGCCCGCATCGATCCTCAAATGGGAAGCCATCGTCAACGACCCCACCGGCGCACTCTGCGCGGTGATCGCCTATGAATATTTCCGCCTGTCGGTGAATGGTGCGACGCTTTTCGAAGTGGTCCCGCCGATGCTGATCGCCGCGGCGCTTGCCGGTCTGCTCGGTTATGTCGCCGCAGTGGTCATCGCCTGGTCCTTCCCGCGCGGCCTGGTGCCCGAATTTCTCAAGGTGCCGGTGCTGCTGACGATCGTGATCGGCATTTTCGTCCTGTCCAACCTGATCGAACACGAGGCCGGGCTGGTCGCGGTGACGGTCATGGGTGTCGCGCTCGCCAACATGAATGTCCAGAGCCTGAGGAGCATCCATCCGTTCAAGGAGAACATCGCGGTGCTCCTGGTGTCGGGGATATTCATCCTCCTGTCCGCCTCACTCGACTGGAAAGATCTTTCCTATCTCAACTGGCGCTTCGGGGCGTTCCTGCTGGTGCTGCTGTTCGTCGTCCGGCCGCTGACGATCATCATCAGCATGCTGGGCAGTTCGGTGCCATGGAACGAACGCCTGTTCCTTGCCTGGATCGCCCCGCGCGGGATCGTGCTGGTCGCGATCTCGGGCCTCTTCGCGCTGCGCCTGACCGAGCTGGGATATTCGGACGGGAACGTCCTCATCGGCCTCAGCTTCGCGGTGGTGTTCGCCACGATCGTCGCGCACGGGTTCACCGTCGACCTCGTGGCCCGGCTGCTCAAGGTCAAGGGCGTCACCCGGCCCGGCCTGCTGATCGTCGGCAGCACGCCGTGGACCATCGCGCTGGCGCAGCAGATGAGCGAACTCAAGACCCCCGTCATGGTCGTCGATTCGAGCTGGCAGCGTCTCGCGCTCGCGCGCCAGAAGGGCGTGCCCTATTATCACGGCGAAATCCTCAATGAGGCGACCGAGCACAATCTCGACCTCGCGCCTTTCCAGGTGCTCGTCGCAGCGACCGACAACGAGGCCTACAACACGCTGGTATGCAACGAGTTCGCGCATGAAATCGGGCGCGATTCTGTCTACCAGCTCGGCGAAGCCGGAGACGACGACGATCGCCATGCGCTGCCCGAGGCGCTGCGCGGGCGCGCGCTGTTCGCCTCAGGCTGGGGAGTTACCGAAACCAACCAGCGCCAGCAGCAAGGCTGGGTGTTCCGCAAGACCAAGCTGTCCGAAGAATTCGATTTCGATGACGCGCTGGCCAAATTGCCCGAAAGCGCGCATCTTTTGC
>CAYMGL010000321.1:0-2801 GCA_964389945.1 uncultured Actinomycetota bacterium | reverse complement strand
TGGGCACGTAGGCCGGTCCGTCGTCGGCGAGGTAGACGTCGAAGACCTCCTGCATCGAGTCGACGACGCCGGTCTCCAGGACGGCCCGTGCGATGTGGGGCCGGCCGATCGGTGCCTCCCCGGCGAGCTCGCGCACGCGGTCGATCGAGACCGGGACGTCCAACCCGTGGAACTTCTCGACGATCTGCTCGGCACGGCGCTCGCGTTCGTTGCGCAGCCGGTCCATCTCGGTCTGCAGTGGCTCGTCGGCGGGATCGATCCAGTAGCCCAGCACGTGCACGGACGACCCGTCGAGCTCGGCGGAGAACTCGACCCCGGGGACGATCACGAGGTCGGTCCCCTCGGCGGCCGCGTAGGCCTCCTCGTACGGGGTCGTGGTGTCGTGGTCGGTGACCCCGAGTCCGCTGAGGCCCGCCTCGACGGCGAGGAGCACGTTGTGCTGCACCGACGTCGTCCCGTCGGAGTGGGTCGTGTGGGTGTGCAGGTCGTAGCCGGGCATCTCGGTCTCGTGTCGGGAGCGGTCGCGACCGTATGCGTTGGCCCCACCCGGCCGGGACTACCGTCGCCGGCACGACCGCAGGAGGCCGACGGTGGAGATCAGCGAGGACGTCGTCCAGCTTGGGTTCGAGGGCGACGACGGGCTCGGTGACCTCCTCCTGGAGCGCCTCAAGGCCGGCAGCCTGCGTGTCCTGTGGGAGCCGGTCGACCTGCTCGACGACGACGAGGTGGCGACGATGCTCGCCGCCGAGGGCGACCTGCTGACGGTGGTGGACGGTGACGGGGAACCCGCTGCCAACGTGCGGGTGCTCGAGGTCTTCGAGACGACCTGGGGCGACCCGGACCCACGACTGGTCGCGGGTGAGGGCTACGAGGGCATGGTCGACGCGTGGCGTCGCTTCGCCGGCCCGACGCTCGCCGCCGGGCTCGCCGAGGACGGGCTCGACCTCGACGACGGCACCCGCCTGCTGGTGCAGGAGGTCGAGCTCGTGGAGGTCGCGCCGGACCCCGAGGCCTGATCCGGCGTCGGCTCGGCCCTCGTCCCCTCAGTCGAGCAGCGAGGCCATCTGGCGGGTGATCAGCTTCGTCGCCTGCTTCGGGGCGAGACGCTGCAGCGCGTGCATCGCGACCGAGTCCTTGCCGACGTGGACGTACAGCTCGTCGCGCTCGATGCCGTCGACGATCCGCGTCGCCGCGTCCTCCGCCGTGGTGACCGGCAGCGGCGAGTCACCGGCGTCCGCGCCCGCCGGCACCTCGACACCCGAGTTCTCCGTGATGTTGGTCGCGACCCCACCGGGCATCACCACCGAGACACCGACGTCGGTGCCCAGCAGTTCCGCGTACAGGCCCTGGGTCAGCAGCAGCACGCCCGCCTTGCTGGCCCCGTAGATGCTCTGGCCCGGCACCGGCAGGAAGGCACCCATCGACGCGATGTTGGTGATGTGCGCCTCGTGGCGGTCGAGCAGGTGCGGCAGGAACGCCCGGACCATCGTGATCTGCGAGCGGAGGTTGACCTCCAGGACCCGGTCGATCACCTCGTCGTCGAGGTCGAGCACCTTCTGGAACGGTTGGATGATCCCGGCGTTGTTGACGATCCCGTCGATGACGCCGAGCGCCTCGATGACCCGGTCCGGCAGTGCCGCGACCGCGGCGCGGTCGGTGACGTCGAGCGTGAACGTGGCGAGCCGTCCGCCCGCGTCGGCCGTCGCGGCGAGCTCCTCGAGCCCCTCCGGACGCAGGTCCACGGCGGCGACCGAGGCACCCCGTCCGAGCAGTTCCAGCGTGACGGCCCGCCCCATGCCCGAGCCGGCGCCCGTCACCACCATGACCTTGCCGCTGACCTTCATCCGATGCTCCTCGTTGCGTCGTCGGACGACCCTACGACCGGCCGGGGGCGACAGACAGGGGCGGACGTCCCTCAGTCCCGTCGTGGTCGCGACGGCGGCTTGCGCTCCGGGCCCGGCACGACGGTCACGGGCTCCTGCCCACGGACCTCGAGCGACTCGAGCAGCCGGCGGGTCGACGCGGTGATCTCCTCGACCGCCGCGGCGAACGCCGCCTCGTTGTGCGCGGCCGGCTCGCGGAAGCCCGAGATCTTGCGCACGTACTGGCGCGCCGCGGCCTCCACGTCACCGGTCGTCACGTCCGGCTGGGCCGGGGGCCGCAGCGTCCTGATCGATCGGCACATCGCTCGCTCCTCGTCCGTGGCGACGACCCTACGCCGCCGTGCACGTCGACCGGGTGCGGACTGCGCGAGATCGCGACGGGACCGCACCCAGTCCGAGGACGGGGCATCGGAACCGCACCCGGCTCGTGGCGGCGCTGTCAGTTCACTGGAAGGCGCTCACGCCTGTCAGCATGCGACCGAGGATGAGGTGCTGGATCTGGCTGGTGCCCTCGTAGAGCGTGGTGACGCGGGCGTCACGCAGCATCCGCTGGACCGGGTACTCGTCGATGTAGCCGTGGCCGCCGTGGATCTGCACGGCGCGGTCGGCGCAGCGCACCGAGGCCTCGGTCGCGAAGAGCTTCGCGGTCGACACCTCCTGGGTGAACCGGACGCCGGCCTCCTTCTTGACGGCGACCTTGTCGACCAGCGCCTTGGCGGCCGAGTAGTCGACGTGCATCGCCGCCAGGAGCTCCTGGACCAGCTGGAAGCCCGCGATCTTCTTCCCGAACTGCTCGCGCTCCAGCGCGTAGCCGAGCCCGACCTCGAGCGCCTCACGTGCGAGGCCCACGCAGCCGGCGCTCAGCGAGAAGCGGCCGTTGTCCAGCGCCGACAGCGCGACCTTCATGCCGCCACCGAC
>CAYMGL010000320.1:0-2860 GCA_964389945.1 uncultured Actinomycetota bacterium | reverse complement strand
TCCGCAGCGCCTCGGTCTCGAACGCGCTGGCCACCGGCAGCACGACGTCGGCGAGTTCGGCGGTGGGTGTCATGAACAGGTCGGCGTGGACGAAGAACTCCAGGGCGGCCAGGGCGTCGCGCATGGTCGCGCTGCTCCCGTGGGCCATGGTCAGGTTCGCACCGAAGTTGACGAGGCCACGGAGCCGGTACGGGTCGCCCTCCAGCATGGCGGCGGCCGCGTCCTCGCCGGTCACGAACTCGAACCGCGACGGCCCGAGCGGACGTTCGCTGATCCCGACGGCCTTCTCGGCCTGGCCGCGCGGCAGCAGGTCCGCCCCGTCGACCGGGTTGGTCGGCACCGGCGTGAAGGCGACGTTGCCACCGGGGACGTCGAGGCTCCCGAGCAGCGCGTAGAGCAGGTGGATCGCACGCACCGTCTGGGTCGCGTTGTCCTGCATCTCGAGTCCGGACCACGTGTAGAAGGCGACGGGACGGGAGGTCCACAGCAGCCGGGCAGCCGCCTCGATCTGCTCGGCGGGCACGCCGGTGATGTCGGACGCCACGTCCGGCGGCGTTCGGCCTGCGGCCTCCGCGAGCCGCTCCAGCGACGGCCGACAGGCGACGGGTCCGGCGGGCGTGTCGACCACGTGCGTGCCGCGCAGGGCCAGCCGGTCCGGGTCGGTCCCGTGCTGCCCGGTCCCCGGGTCGTAGGCGACGGCCGCCTCGGTCGTCAGGTCCCACGCGACGAGCGCCGCGTCGTCAGCCCCCGGCCACACCTCGGCGGCGCGGAGGTACCGCCCGGTGTCGTCGCGGACCAGCAGCGGGGCGGTGGTCCAGGTGCGGACGAAGGTCTCGTCGAACCACTCCCGGTCGAGCAGGACGTGGATCATCGCCAGGGCGAGCGCGCCGTCGGTGCCCGGCCGCACGCGGAGCCACTCGTCGGCCCGGGACGCCAGCCCGGCCCGTCGTGGGTCGACCACGACCAGCCGTGCCCCGCGGCGCAGCGCGGCGATCGTGGCCGTGGCGTGTGACAGTCGGGCGACCGACGGGTTGTAGCCCCAGTAGAGGATGCAGGCGGTCTGCTCGAGATCGGGCATGTGCACGCCGGGCACGGGGGTACCGAACGTGTACAGCGGTGCCAGGTAGCGACCCCAGCCGCACAGCTCCATGTACGTCGCGTGGTTGGGCGAGCCGAACGCGCGCCGCAGCCGCGTCACCCAGTCGATGGCGTCGCTGATCGCCGTGCACGACGGTGAGCTGGTGCTGAAGAGGACCGTCTCGGCACCGTGGTCCGCACGCAGCCGGAGCAGGCGCGATGCGACGAGGTCCATCGCCTCGTCCCAGCCGATCTCCTCCCAGGCGGGGTCACCCGTCCGATCCGGATTGGTGCGCCGAAGCGGTCGCAGCAGCCGGTCGGGATGCTCGACCAGCTCCGGCCCGGCCTTGCCCTTGGTGCAGACCGCCTGGCCGGTGGGATGGGTCGGCAGGGGTGCGAGGGCCTCGAAGCGGCCGTCGGTGACGGTGGCGGTGGCGCCGCAGCGCGAGACGCACAGTGCACAGAACGTCGCCACCTCGACGCCGGCCCCGTTGACGGCCATGACCGCCTCCCCGAGGTCCCGGCAGCATCCCGGGACCATCGACCGACCCTACAACGGACCGCGCGCGACGGGAAGGGTGCGCGCGAGTGTGCGACGGACCGGCGCCGTCGCCCTTGTGAGGGTGTCCCGCGGCTGTCTAGGGTCCATTGAGCGGCCGGGACCGACGTTGGCCACAGCACCACCGGTGTCGGTTGCGATCGATCTGCAACGTCGTCCTGCGATGGTGCAGGTCGTCGAGAGGACGACCATGGACGGCAGCGCAGCGCACGGCTCGCAGGTCGAGGTGACCGTCCTCGGACCCATCCGTGCGGTGGCGGACGGCCGTGAGCTGGAGCTGGGCGGTCCCCGGCAGCAGGCGCTGCTGGCTGCGCTGGCCCAGGAGCTCGGTCGGACCGTCTCGGTCGACGTCCTGGTCGACGCCGTCTGGGACGGCGACGCGCCGGCCGCGGCCGCTCGCACGTTCCGCACCTACGTCGCACGTCTGCGCAAGTCGCTGGCAGCCGCCGACGGCATCGACGGCACCGAGGTGCTGCGCACCGACGACCTCGGGTACCGCCTGGACGAGCACCTCGTGACCCTCGACAGTGCGCGCTTCCTGTCGCTCGTCGAGGAGGCACGGGACCGCCTCGCCGTCGGGGAGGCCACCACCGCGCTCCGGCGCCTCGACGAGGCGTTGGGCCTGTGGTCCGGGGAGGCCTACGCCCAGTTCGCCGACCAGCCATGGGCCCGTGCGGAGGCGCGACGGTTGCAGGAGCAACTGGTCGTCGCCCGCGAGCTGTGGGTGCAGGCGCTGCTCGACGGCGGCCGCGACGACGAGGCCGTGGTGGAGGCCGACGCCCTCGACGCCGACCACCCGTTCCGGGAGTCCGTCGCGCGCCTGCGCGCGCTCAGCCGATACCGATCGGGTCGCCACGCCGAGGCGCTCTCGGCACTGCGGTCGTTCCGGGACGTGCTGGCCGAGGAGACCGGGCTGGACCCCTCACCACAGCTCGTCGAGCTGGAGCAGCTGGTCCTGCAGCAGGACCCGCGGCTCGACCGCCCGGTGGCCGGCCGCCGGCTGCGGGGCTACCTGCTCAAGGAGGTCGTGGCGACCACGCCCCTCGGGACGGTGCACCGGGCGGAGCAGCCCTCGATCGGACGCGAGGTCGCGATCACCGTCATTGATGCCGAGCGGGCCGACGACCCCGACGTGGTGCGGTCGTTCGAGGCGCGCGCGCAGCAGATCGCGGCGGTCGAGCACCCGCACGTGGTCCCGCTGTACGACTACTGGCGCGAGCCCGG
>CAYMGL010000319.1:0-2864 GCA_964389945.1 uncultured Actinomycetota bacterium | reverse complement strand
CCGTCGCGGTACTCGCGCACCATCGCGAGCGTCGCGTCCTCGGGTGCGAGCCCCTTCTCGAGGAGCTTGCGCCGCATCGCGACCTGCCACGAGGCGCCGGTGCGGCGGGTCAGGCAGCGCTGCTCGATGATGCCGAGCAGGTGGTCGCGGTCCCGACGGTCGACGTTCCAGGCGGCGAGGCCCTCGTCGGCCAGCGGCAGGAGCGTGCGCAGGACGAGCTCGCTGGCCGGCACCTCGCCGACGCCGGGCCAGAACAGCCGGGCCTCGATGCCGTCACGGGCGGCGTGGCGGAACGACTCGCTCGCGGCGTTGAACGACATCTGCTCGGTGATGGGTCGGTCGAGGTCGGCGACGGCCCGCACGAGGCCGTACCAGTAGGCGGCGTTGGCGACGGTGTCGACGATCGTCGGTCCGGCCGGCAGGACCCGGTTCTCGACCCGCACGTGGGGCTTGCCGCGTGCGACGCCGTAGACCGGTCGGTTCCAACGCCACACCGTGCCGTTGAGGAGGTTCATCGCGCCCAGGTGCGGGATGTCGCCCTCGTCGAGCAGCGCCATCGGGTCCTCGTCGTCGAGCTCGGGCAGCAGCGCCGGGAAGTAGGTCGCGTTCTCCTCGAACAGCTCGAGCGCGGACTCGATCCAGCGCTCACCGAACCAGACGCGCGGGCGGACGCCCTGCGCGGCGAGCTCCTCGGTGCGGGTGTCGACGGCCTGCTCGAAGATCGCGATCCTCGTCTCCTGCATCAGCTCGTGGCCGAGGAAGAAGGGTGAGTTGCAGCCGACCGCCACCTGCGACGCGGCGATCGCCTGCGACGCGTTCCAGACGCGACCGAAGTTCTCGGGCGACACCTGCAGGTGCAGCTGGACGCTCGTGGCCGCGGCCTCCAGCGTGATCGACGACGCGCGCAGGCTCAGCGGCTCGGGACCGTCGATGTCGACGACGATGTCCTCGCCGCGGGCGGCCAGCACCTGGGCGTTGAGCAGGTGGTAGCGGGGGTTGGTGCTCATCGCCTCGATCGTGATGTCGAGGTCGCTGACGGTCGGCAGCACGCCGACCATGAGCACGTGGGCGTCGAGGTCGGCCGCCCGCCGACGGACGAAGTGGAAGGAGGTGTTGAGCTCCTCCTCGATCTCGCGGAACACGCTGCCGGTCAGCTTGTGCGGCGCCAGGTTGAACTCGATGTTGAACTGGGCCAGCTCCGTCTGGAAGTCCTCGTCCTCGAGCGAGTCGAGGAGCTCCTGGTTGACGTACATCGGGAGGCCGTCGGAGTCGACGACGTGGAACTCGATCTCGACGCCCATGAGGTCGCGGTTCCGCTCGAAGCGGTCCTCGTCGTAGATCCGGCGCAGGGCGTCGACGTCCCTCCGGACCTTCTCGCGGTAGAGGCGCCGGTCCTCGGGCGAGAACTCCTGCTGCTCGATCTCCTGCCCCACCGGGGCCCCCTCGAGGTGCGTGACGGGTCGCGCCCGTCGTGCGACCGTGCGTCATCCTAGGCGCACGGGGCAGCGTGGCGGGGGGCGTCAGGACACTGGTGTCACGTCGGTCCCGTGCGCGCCGCACGTGGCCAGCAGCCGTTCCTCGGGTGCGTGTGGCCACAGCCGGACGTGCACACCGTGGTGTCGCAGGGCCGAGACGGGTTCGAGGCGGACGTGGGCCACGGGTGCTGCGGCGGTGGCGTCGGCGCCGGCCGCCTCGACCGCGGCGAACAGGGCCGTGCGCTCCTCGGCAGGCAGGTACTCCTGCACGACCGAGTGCAGGACGACGGTGACGGCGCCCGGGGTGCGGGCCGCCAGCTGGTCGCGGACCCACGCGGCGGCGGACGCCCGGTCGACCGTCGCCGGGACCTGCTGGGCCGTCCGCAGGGCAGCGCCCAGTCGGGTGAAACGGTCGGTCTGGTCGCACCAGACGCTGGACGAGACCCGGGCGCGGCCGTCGGGCGTGGTGGGGTCGATGGGGTGCAGGTCGCAGCCGCGCCGGTCGGTGACGTCGAACAGGCCGCGCGGGTCACCGGGCAGCGGTGCCCGGTAGCGGTCGCGGAACACCAGCTCGGCATCGTCGGGGCCCAGCCGCCGGACGCCGCCGTCGCCGTCGGGCACCTCGTACGCGAAGTGGTCCAGCCGCAGGTTCAGCCCGGCCGAGCTGCCGACCTCGCGCAGCGACAGCGGTAGGTCGGTGCGGGCGGCGACGTCGAGCATCCCGACCACGAGCCCTGCGCTGCGGCCCACCTCGTTGGTCTGGCACGGCTGGGCGACGAGCTCGGACAAGCGGGCAGCGTGGTCGTGGACGGTCTCGACCATGACGTCGCCGACCAGGCGGAGGTCGGGCGTCCCACCGACGCTCGGGTAGTGCAGGGCGAGCGCCGGCGCCTGCCGGTCGAGGACCAGGCGGTGCAGGGCTGCGAGGAAGCGCAGTGCCGCGGCGTCGCCGCGGCCGGGGCGCACGTCGGCCAGCAGCAGCGGCGCGCACGGGCCGCCCTCGAGGACGTCGGCGGCGGCCCGGTTCAGCAGGAACGCCGACAACGGCGAGCCCATGGCCGCGCACGACAGGGCCTGCCGCGTCAGCTGCCAGACGACCTTGGCGCGGGGTTCCTCCGGCTCGGTCGGTGGTGGACCGCCTGCGGCGTCGTCCCCGCCGGGGCCGGTGCCGTCGTGCGTCGTCGACATCAGACGCCGCAGTGGGCGAGGGCGAGACGCACCAGCTTGTCGTGGCCGCCGCTCATCTCGGCGGCGACGCTCGGCGACAGCGCCTCGCCGGGCGTGACCCACGACAGGTCCAACGCGTCCTGCTGCGGCTCGGGCTGGCCGGTGATCTGGACGATGAAGGCCAGCGACACGGCGTGCTGGCGGGGGTCGTGGTAGCCGGTC
>CAYMGL010000318.1:0-2875 GCA_964389945.1 uncultured Actinomycetota bacterium | reverse complement strand
GACAAGAAGGGCTACCTCGAGGACCGGCGTCCGAACGCGAACGCCGACCCCTACGAGGTCACCGCGGTGATGACCGAGACCGTCGGTGCAGCCTTCAAGGACTGACACCGCGCACGATCCGCGACGGCCGCCCTCCGGGGCGGCCGTCGTCGTTCAGTCGGTGGGCCAGCGGCCGGTCGTCTCGAAGGCGATCCGGCGAGCGACCTGCCGGGCCTCGTCCTTGGCCAGCTCGGTGGCGTCGGTCGCCGCCTGGTGCGCCTGCAGGGCGCGGTGGAGCGGCGTGCCGGCGACCCACGGGCTCGCCGGCCGGATGCGGGCGCGCTCCTCGTCGGTCAGCTGGGCGCGGGCAGCCGCCTCCAGTGCGTCGGAGTGCCGCTCGAGCCAGCCGAGCAGGTTCTCGCGGTGCGACGGCGTCAGCTCGCCGATGCGTTTGACCGCCCCGCTGCCGGTCGTCCAGCGGTGGTCGTCCAGCAGGGCCGTCGGGTCGATGTCGTCGGCACCGCGCCCCGGCTCGTCCTTCAGGGCCTGGTGGCGACGGGCGACGGCCTGGTGCAGCGGTGCCACCTGCGCCAGCGTGAGGTCGCCCCGCGACAGCCGTTCGGCGGTCTGGACGTCGGGGGCCCGGTACGCGTCGGCGTAGACCGCCTGGTACCGGGCGAGCTGTCGCGCGACGCGGCCGATCTGGGCGCGCGTGGCCGTGGCGAGCTCGACGACCGAGCCGTCGGTGAGCGTGACCGAGGCGCCCTGGTTGACGTCGTCGGGATCGAGGACGATGCGGGCCACGCAGGCCTTTCCGCTGGGCCGTGCCGAGCCTAGGTCTCCGCGCCGCGCCACGACCGCAGCAGCGGCAGGACGAGGTGTTCGTGGCCGCCGCGGTCGATCGCCTCCAGCGGGCCACGCGGGAGGACCGCCAGCCACAGCATGGCGACCACCGACCCGACCCCGGTGATCCACAGGGTCGTCTCGAGGCCACCCGCGACCGTGGAGTTGTAGAACGCCGGGCGCGCGAACGCGTACGCGACGATGTGGGTGACGTAGACGGTCAGGGCGAACCGGCCCAGGGCGATGCCGGGCCACAGCAACGGGCGGAGGTGGCGGGCGAGCAGGACGCAGAGACCGACGACCGCCGTCGACACGCCGGCCGTGGCGATGATCTCCAGCGGCGTGTCGCTGTGGCCCGCGGTCGCCAGCCACGGCTGCCAGCGACCGAGGTCCACGGCGTCCCGTGCCCAGGCGGCCAGGCTGTAGGTGCCGACCGCGACGGCACTGCCGCCGAGCAGCGCGGCGGCGGCGACACGGTCGGACCGCAGGTCGGCGCGTGCGAGGAGCATCCCCGCGAAGACCAGCCAGATCCACGACACGGTGGGGTAGTAGCCGGTGAGCAGCACGTCCCCGAACTCGCCGAGCCAGGCGCCGCGACCGGCGATGCTGCCCTCGCGGAACTCGTACCAGGCCGGGTGGGTGACCTGGGCCCAGACCAGCACGGTCGGGCCGACGAGCACCCCGACCGCGGTCAGCGTCGCCAGCGCCCTCGTGGACCAGCGCAGGACGGGTGCGGCCAGGAGGAACCAGAGCGCGTAGTACTGCAGGATGACCGCCACCGGCGTCCCCAGCAGCGACAGCACCAGCCCGAGCGGCGTCAACCAGGCAGCGCGCCACACGAGCCGGGCGCGGTGCTCGGCGACCGGGCCGCTGCGGCTGGACAGCTCGATCCCGATCCCGGCGACGACCGCGAACAGCGTCGACGCCTGCCCGTACGAGATGCTGTACCACCCGGCGTCGCCGCCGAGCGGCGGCGCGACGTGGACCATGACCATGCCGATGATGGCCAGCCCGCGCGCCAGGTCGACGCCGTCGATGCGGCCACGGCGCGACGGCGACGGCGCGGAGGCCGGCGGTTCGGTGGCGGTGGGAGCGTGCTGCACGCGGCCAGTGTCGCGGCTCAGCCGTGCGTCTGCTGTGCACCCGACCGGGCACCCTCGATCGCGAGCAGGCGACGCTTGGTCCCGAGTCCCCAGCGGTAGCCCCCGAGCGCCCCGGTCGAACGCAGCACCCGGTGGCACGGCACGAGCGGCGCGACCGGGTTGCGGCCGACCGCGGACGCGACGGCGCGCACCGCCCGGGGGTGCCCGGCGGCCTCGGCCAGCTCGCCGTAGGCGATCGTCGTGTCGGCCGGCAGGCGCAGCAGGGCCCGCCAGACCGCCAGCTGGAGGTTGGTGCCGCGCAGCAGCAGGGGGAGCGGTTCACCGTCGGGTGCGCGTCCGGCCAGTGCGGCGCGGACGTGGTCCGCCGCGGCGGCACCGGCACCGTCCGCGCGCGTCAGGGTCGCCTCGGGCCACCGCGACCGGACGTCGTCGAGCACGGCTTCGGTGCCCGTCTCGGCGGCGAACCCGAGCTGGACGATCCCGCGGTCCGTGGTGACGGCGACCAGCGGCCCCAGCGGCGTCGCGTGTTCGTCCCAGCGTGCGTCGATGCCGGCGCCGCCGCGTCGTGCCTCGCCTGGCGTGACCGCGTCGACCGTGACGAGCAGGTCGTGGACCCGACTCGGTGAGGACGCGCCGAGGTCGACCGTGGCGTCGAGGACCGACCGGTCCTGCAGCAGCCGTCGCCCGGCCTCGGCCCGCAGGTGCTGCTGGTAGCGGTCGGGCGAGACGCCGACGTGCGCGCGGAACACCCGGACCAGGTGGTCCCGGTGCCAGCCGGCCCGGTCGGCGAGGTCGTCGGCGGGCACCGTCCCCTGGCTCGCGTCGATCACGTCGAGCAGGTCGGCGACCCGGTCGATCGTGTCGGTGGCTGTCGTCACACGGGGCTCCGTCGGTTCGGTGTGGTGCACCGTGCCGACAGCGCCGGTCGACCGCCACCCGCATCCCGACAT
>CAYMGL010000317.1:0-2901 GCA_964389945.1 uncultured Actinomycetota bacterium | reverse complement strand
GGAGGTTCATCGAGATGTCGATGAGCAGGTCCACGAGCATGTAGGTCATCATCGCGGCCAGCCACCAGGCCGGGCTCGTCGCCGCACCGATGGCGGGCATCGTCAGCGTCGTGATGACGACGCCGACCTGCAGCACCCGTCGTGTCCCGAAGCGGTCGACCACGCGGCCAGCGACGGCACTGCCCAGCAGGCCGATGCTGCTGGCGATGGTCAGCAGCAGGCCGAAGCGGTCCACCGTCACGCCGATCTGGTCCCGGATCTGGGGCGCGCGGGCGACGAAGGACGCCATCATCGCGCCGTTGACGAAGAACTGGCCGGCGACCGCGACGAGCGCGCGGCGGTCGCGGCGGCTGAGCGAGGTGCCGGCCATCAGCGGACCGGGGCGGCGAGGTCGATGAGTGCGGCCACGTCCGCGCCCATGTCGAAGGACGGGTCGAGCAGCCACTGCACCTGGAGGCCGTCCGCGAGCGCGACGAGCATCCGCGCGAACGTGGCCGGGTCGACGTCGTCACGGAGACGCCCGCTCGCGACGGCGTCGCGGACCGCGGCCTCGAGCCGTGTGCGGACGGTGCGGTAGCGCTCGACGAAGAAGGCGTGGGCGTCGTGCTCCTCCTCGACGGCCTCGGCCGCGAGCGCCGTGAACAGGTGGACGAGGCCGGGCACGTCGGCGTTGGCGCGCATGATCGCGACGTAGTCGTCGAGCTCGAGCGGACGGTCCTCGGGGGTGCCGCCGTCGTCACGGAGGCGCAGCACCTCGGCGTACAGGTCGGCCTTGGAGTCGAAGTAGTGCAGCACCCCGGCCTTGGAGACGCCGACGGCGTCGGCGATGTCCTGCAGCGTCGAGCCGCGGAAGCCGTTGCGACCGATCAGGTCCAGCGCGGCGCGCAGGATCTCGGCACGTCGTTCGCGTCCCTTCTCGTACCGGCCCATGGTGTCTCCTCGGTGGTCGTCGACAAGAATACCTACCGCTGGTAGGTTTTGTCAGGTAGCATGTCCCCACGCCGCGGTCGCGGCGCACGCACACGGCTCGGAGCCACGCCATGTCCACCGACCTCCAGACCCTGCTCGACAAGCTCACGCTCGAGGAGAAGGTGCTCGTCCTCACCGGGCGCGACATGTGGAGCACGCACCCACTGCCCTCCATCGGGCTGCGCAGCATCATCCTCTCCGACGGGCCCAGCGGGGTCCGTGGCGAGGTGTGGGACGAGCGGTCGCCGTCGCTGAACCTCCCGTCGGCGACGGCGATGGCCGCGGCCTGGGACGAGGAGCTGGCGTACCGCTACGGGGCCACGGCGGCCGCCGAGGCGCGCCGCAAGGGCGTGGACGTCGTCCTCGGGCCGACGATCAACCTCCACCGGTCACCGCTCGGTGGGCGGCACTTCGAGGCGTTCAGCGAGGACCCGCTGCTGACCGGGGACCTCGCCGCGGCCGTCGTCCGTGGCCTGCAGGACAACGGGGTCGGCGCGACGCCGAAGCACTACGTCGCCAACGACTTCGAGACCGAGCGGTTCACCGCCTCCGTGGAGGTCTCGGAGCGCGCCCTGCGCGAGCTCTACCTCCTCGCCTTCGAGCGGGCGGTCACCGAGGCCGGCGCGTGGATGGTCATGAGCGCGTACAACGCCATCAACGGGACCACCGCAAGCGAGCACGACCTGCTCGAGACCCCGCTGAACAGCGAGTGGGGCTTCGACGGCGTCGTCGTCAGCGACTGGACCGCCGTGCGCTCCCTGGCCGCGGTCGAGGCCTCGCAGGACCTCGTCATGCCGGGGCCGACCGGGCCGTGGGGCGACGAGCTGGTCGCCGCCGTCCGTGACGGCCGCATCGACGAGGCGCACGTCGACCGCAAGGTGCTGCGGATCCTGCGGCTGGCCGAGCGGGTCGGGGCGCTGGACGGGTCCGCCCCGCCCGCCGAGCCGACACCGGTCGACGGCCGCGCCGTCGCGACCGAGGTGGCCGCCGAGGGCATGGTCCTCGTGCGCAACGAGGACCTGCTGCCCGTGGCACCGGGCGAGGTCCGTCGGGTGGCGGTCGTCGGTGACAACGCGGTCAACGCCCGGACGCAGGGCGGTGGCAGCGCCACCGTCGTCCCCGAGGCGGTCGTGTCGCCGCTGGACGGCATCCGGGCCGCGTTCCCGGGTGCCGAGGTCACCTGGGCCCGTGGGGCCGTGGTGCAGGATGGGGTCGCGCCGCTCGCCCCCTCGACCATCGCGAACCCCGTCACGGGGGAGCAGGGCCTGCACGTGCGCATGCTCGACGCCGACGGCACCGAGCTGTTCGCCGAGGACCGCTTCGCCGCCGAGCTCGTCTACGTGGGCGGCGACGCGCCGATCGCGGACGTGGCCTCGCTCGAGGTCACGACCCGCTGGACGCCGACCGGGTCCGGCCCCGTGCGGCTGGGCTGCGCGATGGCGGGCCACGCCACGCTCCACCTCGACGGCGAGCAGGTCGGCGAGGTCACGGTCCCCGTGCCGAGCGACGATCCCGGGGGTGCCATCCTCGGTCCGCCGTCGGCATCGGTCGAGATCGAGGTCGAGGCGGGTCGCACCTACGACCTGCGGGTCGTGTTCGAGCGCGACACGAGCGGCGCGGCACCCGTCGGTGCGACGGCCCTGACCGTCGGTACCGAGCCGGTCGTCGACCCTGATGAGCTCGTCGCCGAGGCGGTCGCGGCCGCCACCGAGGCCGACCTCGTCATCGTCGTGGTCGGGACCAACAGCCTCGTCGAGTCCGAGGGGCACGACCGCACGACGCTCGCGCTGCCGGGTCGCCAGGACGACGTCGTGGCGGCCGTCGCCGCCGCGAACGACCGCACCCTGGTCGTCGTCAACGCCGGGTCGCCGGTCCTCCTGCCGTGGCGCGACGACGTGGCCGCGGTCCTGCTCGGCTGGTTCGGCGGCCAGG
>CAYMGL010000316.1:0-2957 GCA_964389945.1 uncultured Actinomycetota bacterium | reverse complement strand
TCGGTGCCGTCATCGACGACAGCCTCGGCGACGAGGTCAAGGTCACCGTCATCGCGGCGGGCTTCGACGGCACCGAGCCGATGGAGCAGGAGGGCGCCTTCGTGCGCCGTGGTCGTGCGGCCGAGCGCGACGGTCGGGTGGTGACCGGCGGGACGCCGCAGGCGGACGTGCCGTTCGCGGCCAGCGCCGCCGAGCAGGCCGGGTCCGAGGAGTCCGACGAGCAGGAGAACGGTGACCGGCCGCTCCCCATGGGCGAGTCACCGACGCTCGTCATCGACGCCGAGGACGACGACCTGGAGATCCCGTCCTTCCTGCGATGAGCAGCACCCCCCGCGTCCGTCCGGTCGACCTCGGCGACGGCGTCGCCGCCTGGTTCACCGGGCGCGCGGACCGACCCGACCCGGCTGTCGGCCGTGCCGGCAACCTGTCGCACCACCGCCCCCACGTCCCGGCCGTCCTGGCCGAGGACCGGGCCGCGGTCGGTCGCGCCACGGCCACCGACCCCAACGGCTGGCACCTGATGGACCAGGTCCACGGGGCCGACGTCGCCGTCGTCGACGCGACGACGCCGGTCGGCGCGGAGGTGCGCGGCGTGGACGCCCTGGTCACGGCCGAGCCGGACCGGGTGCTGGGGGTCGCCACCGCCGACTGCGTGCCCGTGCTGCTGGCCAGCGACGAGGCCGTGGGTGCCGTGCATGCCGGCCGTCGCGGGGTGCAGGCGGGGGTGGTCGCGGCCGCGGTCGCCGCCCTGCCGGGCAGCGACCTGCGCGCCGTCGTCGGGCCCGCCATCGGTGGCTGCTGCTACGAGGTGCCGGCCGCGATGCAGGCCGAGGTCCTGGAGGTGGCGCCCGCCGCCGAGGCGACCACGACCTGGGGCACGCCGTCGCTCGACCTCGGTGTGGCCGTGGTCGAGCAGCTCGTCGGCCTGGGTGCCGAGGTCACGCGTCTCGCCGACTGCACGCGGTGTGGCGAGGGCTGGTTCAGCCACCGGGCCGACCCCGGGGCCGGGCGGCAGTTCGGGCTGGTGGTCCGCCGATGAGCCCCGACGAGGTGGCCGAGCGCGTCGCGACCGTGCGGGCCCGGATCGCCGCGGCCGCGACGGCCGCGGGCCGGGACCCCGTCGACGTGACGCTCGTGGCGGTCTCCAAGACCCACCCACCGGAGCTGCTGCGGGCCGCCGTCGCCGCCGGCGTCGCCGACCTCGGCGAGAACCGGGTCGAGGAGCTGCACAGCAAGCAGCCACTCGTGCCCGACGCTCGCTGGCACTTCATCGGCCGCATCCAGTCGCGGGCCGTCACGGACCTGGTCGGCCGTGACGTGCTGCTGCACTCGGTGACGCGTCGCAAGGTCGTGGACCGCATCGAGCGGCTCGCCGCAGACCTCGACGTCGTGCAGCGCGTGCTGCTGCAGGTCAATGTCGGTGACGACCCCGCCAAGGCCGGGTGCAGCCTCGCAGAGATCGACGACCTCGTGGCCTACGCTGCCGACCAGCCGCACGTGGCGGTCGAGGGGCTCATGACGATGCCACCGCTGCCGCCACCAGATGTGGACCCCAACGAGGCAGCACGGCCGATGTTCGAGACCCTCCGCGCAACCGCTGACCGACTGGGACTGCCCACCACCTCGATGGGCATGAGTGCCGACCTCGACGCAGCCGTCGCCGCCGGTGCGACCATGGTCCGCGTCGGCACGGCCGTCTTCGGTGAGCGCGGTGACGGCCCCTGGATCGACCCGCTCGCATGAACTGACGGACAGGAACACACGTGAGCAGCAACGGCGTCTGGCAGAAGACCCTCGTCTACCTCGGCCTCTGGGAGGAGCCCGAGTCGGAGCCGTACGACGACCTCGGCAGCCGTGAGCCCGCGGCGGCGCCCGAGGCGGAGCGCAGCAGCAACGTGCGCCCGCTGCGCCTCGCCGACGACCAGGACGGCGCCGTGGTGCGCATCGACGGTCGGCGGACCGTCGTCGTCGACGTGCGCGACTTCGAGACCGACTGCGAGCGCATCGTGCGCCACCACCGTGACGGGACGCCGCTGGTCTTCGACCTCGCCGGCGTGGACGCCACCACGGCCCGGCGCGTCATCGACGTCGTCAGCGGCATGACCTACGCCCTCCACGGCAAGCTGACGAAGGTCGCCTCGCGGGCGTTCCTGCTGCTGCCGCAGGGCGCGTCGCTGGCGCCCGACGAGCAGGCACGACTCGAGGCGCAGGGCTACCGCTTCGCCGACGGGGCGTGACCGGTGGGTCCCATCTCCTTCGTCCTCGGGGCGTACCGCCTCGTGCTGATCGCGTACGTGATCATCGCGTGGGTGCCGCGCATGCCCGAGCCCCTGCAACCGGCCGCCGGTCTCGTGCGCCGGGTGGTCGACCCCGTCCTGGCGCCGCTGCGGCGGGTGATGCCGCCCCTGCGGATCGGCGGCATCGGCCTGGACCTCTCGATCCTGGTCCTGTTCTTCGGGGTCTCGATCCTCGAGGCCGTCTTCTCGCTACGAGGACTCTGACGTGAACGAGCACCACGACGACCGGCCCGACCTCGTCCTCGGCCCCGACGAGATCGTCAACTACCCGCTGCGCAAGGCGACACGCGGCTACCAGGTCCAGGAGGTCGACGACCTCCTCGACCAGCTCGCCGTGCAGACCAAGCGGCTCCTGGAGACCGTCCAGCGGCTCGAGGAGGACCGCGAGCAGCTGCGGCAGCAGCTCACCGAGGCCTCCGAGGCCGAGTCGCTGCTGAAGAAGACCCTCGTCACCGCCCAGCGTGCGGCCGAGGCGTCGGTCGCGGAGGCACACGAGGAGGCGGAGCAGCTGCGCGTCGCCGCCCGCCAGCGGGTCGAGCAGCTGCTGGCCGACGCCGCCGGACAGGCCCACGAGCTGCGCGACGCCGCGCTGCGGCGTGCACGCGCCGACGAGGCCGACGTCCGGCGCTACCGACGTGAGGTCGAGGAGCACATCGAGGC
>CAYMGL010000315.1:0-2958 GCA_964389945.1 uncultured Actinomycetota bacterium | reverse complement strand
GCTACCCGTCCGGCGAGCACCCGGCGATCGGTCGCATGGCGGCCCTCGACGCCGGCTGGCCGGTCACGGTCCCCGGCCTGCAGGTCGACCGGCGCTGCGGCAGCGGCCTCCAGGCCGTCGTCGACGCGGCGATGCGCGTGCAGACCGGGGCCATGGACGTCGTCGTCGCCGGTGGCGCGGAGTCCATGAGCCAGGTGGAGCACTACACGCTGGCGCGCTGGGGCCTGCGCGGTGACGGCGAACTGCTCGACCGGCTGGCCCGGGGTCGCGTGACGGCCGGCGGTCGGCACCACCCGGTGCCCGGCGGCATGATCGAGACCGCCGAGAACCTGCGCCGCGAGAAGTCGATCACCCGCGAGGCGCAGGACGCCTTCGCGGCCCGTTCGCACCACCGTGCCGCTGCCGCGATCGACGCCGGCCGGTTCGACGACGAGGTCGTGCCGTTCACCACGACCGACCGTCGGGGCGACGAGACGGTGCACACGACCGACGAGCACGTGCGACCCGACACGACCGTCGAGGCGCTCGCTGGCCTGCGTGCCGTGTACGGCCGCAAGGATCCCGAGGCCACCGTCACCGCCGGCAACGCCAGTGGTCAGAACGACGGCGCCGCAGCCTGCGTCGTCACCACGGTCGAGGCAGCCGAGTCCATGGGGCTGCGGCCACTGGCGCGCCTCGTCAGCTGGGGCGTCGGCGCCGTCGAGCCGTCGCGCATGGGCATCGGCCCCGTGCCCGCCAGCGCGGCTGCCCTCGGCCGTGCCGGCCTCGACCTCGGTGACCTCGACCTCATCGAGCTCAACGAGGCCTTCGCCGCGCAGGTCCTGGCGGTGCTCGACGAGTGGGGCGTGGCAGCCGACGACGAGCGGCTCAACCCCAACGGGAGCGGGATCAGCCTCGGTCACCCGATCGGGGCGACCGGCGCCCGCATCCTCGCGACGATGCTCCACGAGCTCGACCGGCGCGAGGGCCGCTACGCGCTGGAGACGATGTGCATCGGCGGTGGGCAGGGGCTCGCCGCGGTCGTCGAACGTCTCGGCTGAGGAGCGCCCCGTGACCAGGACCACCGCGACCGTGCTGGCCGCGTTCCTGCTGGCGGCGTGCGGGGTCGATGCCGCGCCCACCGCCGCCAGGGGCAACGGCAACGGGGGCACACCGACGGGTGGCCCGGTCGTGGGCTCGGTCGCGGACAGCGCGAGGACGGACAGGACTGAGCGCGCTGCGCAGGACGGTGCTGGAGTGTCCGCCTGACGCCTCCGACAGGCCAGTCCGCCCGCGAGCCCCTATCGTGGATCAGTGCAGTGGTGGAAGACCGCTGTCGTGCAGTCGAACCCGCAGGAACAACCGTGTCGTACATGAGATGCAAGATGTGTGGCGAGTCCAAGGACGTCGAGATCAAGCGCTTCATCGACCCGAAGGGCAAGCGCAAGGTCGCCATCATCTGCGACATCCTCGTCCATGCGGAGCCGGTGACCACCGTCATCGACGACCCCTCGACGCCCGACTCGTCGATCGGCGCCGGCGGTGACAGCCTCGTCCACGACCTGGAGCTCTACAGCAAGCTCGTCGCGGTCGTGTACAGCTTCGACGGGCCGGTCGAGTACGGCGTCGTCGAGCACGAGCTCGCCAAGGCGCACCCCGACGTCTACGAGGAGCTGTGGGAGCGGCAGGGGCACAGCACCACGCACCCGGACTCGAGCTACACGCTGTCCACGTACCTGTCGAGCCTCCTGGGCACCCTCGCCCGCGAGCAGTCGCTCGAGCAGGACGACATCGACGCCACGATCCCGTGGTCGTCGAGCGGCAACGCGTCGTCGTGGTCGCACCCCGAGCGGACCGACGGCGAGCTCGTGACCTGGGCCGCGTACGCCGAGGCCAACGACATCGACCCGGACGAGTGGCCTGCCACGGCCGACTTCGAGGTCCAGGCGACCGCCGACGCCTAGGACCACGCACCTCGACTGCGCCGTCACCGACTCGGTGGCGGCGCACGTCCGTGTGCCGTGCCGGGCGGGTCGGGACCAGTGGCGAGCGGTTCTCAGGACCTAGGCCACTGCACGGTGTGCACCGTGTGCAGGACGCTGCAGGTGCTGCACGCGACCCGTGCACACGCTGCAGATCGGACGGACGATGTCCACGGAGCTGCTCACCGCCGCCGACGTCTCGGAACGGCTCGGCGTCGACCGCTCCACGATCTACCGGATGGCCGCCGACGGGCGGCTCGATGCCGTCAAGGTGGGCACCCAGTGGCGTTTCCCCCCGACGGCCGTCGAGGGCGTGCTGGACCACGCGGTCAGCGGGCACGACGCGCCCCGCGGGGCGCCTGTCGTGCCGCTGCGGGTCGCGCGCGAGGCGGTACTGCGCACGGTCGCGCCGATCCTCGGTGTCACGATGGCGGTCACCGACATGCAGGGTCGCCTGCTGACCGACGTGGTCAATCCGTGCATGTGGTTCCGCGCCCGCGGTGACGACCCGGAGCTGCTCGAGGCCTGCACCACCCAGTGGCACCGGATGGCCGGCGACGTCGAGCTCACGCCGCGCCTCGAGATCGGCAGCCACGGCTTCGCCTGCGCCCGCAGCTTCGTCCGGGACGGCAACAAGCTCGTCGGCCTCGTCGTCGCCGGCGGCATCGGCGTCGACCCGTTCGACCCGCGCCACGCCGTCGCCGCCGGCCTGCACCACCTCGACGAGCGCGGCCGCGCGCGCCTGCTCGCCGAGCTGCCCCGCGTGGCCGCCGCGATCTCGGACCTGACGACCCCCCGCCCCACCTCCGATCCCAGGAGTGCACGATGAGACGCCTGCTCGTCCTCGGCGCCGGCACGGCCGGCACGATGGTCGTCAACAAGCTGCGGCCCCGCCTCGACCCCGAGGAGTGGGAGGTGGTGGTCGTCGACCAGGACACCGACCACCACTACCAGCCGGGCTACCTGTTCATCCCGTTCGGGACCTACACGCCCGATG
>CAYMGL010000314.1:0-2960 GCA_964389945.1 uncultured Actinomycetota bacterium | reverse complement strand
CGACAACATGAAGCGCTACGGCGGCTTCGTCCCGGGCATCCGACCCGGCACCGCCACCGCCGAGTACCTCGACCGGGTCCTGACGCGGATCACGCTGCCCGGGTCGCTCTACCTCACCGTGGTCGCGGTCATCCCGTTCATCGCGCTGGCCGTGTTCAACATCCAGGCCTTCCCCCTCGGCGGCGTCGGCCTGCTGATCATGGTCGGCGTGGCGCTGCAGACGATGCAGCAGGTCGAGTCGCAGCTCATGCAGCGCAACTACGAGGGCTTCCTGACGTGACCTTCCGGTCCCGATCGGCCATCCTCGCGTCCTCCACCACCTGAACAACCGGAGCACCACGTGCGCGTCATCATGCTCGGCCCCCCCGGCGCGGGGAAGGGCACGCAGGCCAGTCGGATCGCGGAGCGGCACGGCGTCCCCCACATCTCCACGGGTGACATGTTCCGGGCCAACCTCAAGAACGAGACCGAGCTCGGTCGCGAGGCCAAGGGCTACATGGACGCTGGCGAGCTGGTGCCCGACGACGTCACCAACCGCATGGTCGACGACCGGCTCACCTGGGACGACGCCGCCGACGGCTGGGTCCTCGACGGCTTCCCGCGCACGCTGCCGCAGGCCGAGGCCCTCGACGCGATCCTCGACGGCAACGGCACCTCCATCGACGTCGTGCTGCGCTTCGCCGTCGACGACGACGAGGTCGTCGGCCGTCTGTCCGGCCGCCGGGTCTGCCGCCAGTGCGGTGAGATCTACCACGTGGAGTTCAAGCCGCCGTCGACCGAGGGCGTCTGCGACGCCTGCGGTGGCGAGCTCTACCAGCGCGACGACGACAAGGAGGAGGTCATCCGCGCGCGGCTGGCCTCCTACGCCGAGGACACCGAGCCGCTCGAGCAGTTCTACGCCGACCGGGGCCTGCTGCGCGACGTCGAGGCCGTCGGTGACATCGACGACGTGACCGAGCGCGCGATGGCGGTGCTCGCCGACGTCCGCGGCGACGCCTGACCCACCGGTGCCGATCGTCCGCAAGTCGTCCGACGAGCTGCAGGCGATGGCCCGCGCCGGCGCCGTGGTCGCCCGGGCGCACGAGGCCGTCCGTGCGGCGCTGCGGCCGGGCCTGACGACGCTCGACCTCGACCGCATCGCCGAGCGGGTCGTGCGGGGTGCCGGGGCCACGCCGTCGTTCAAGGGCTACCACGGGTTCCCGGCCACGCTCTGCACCAGCGTCAACGACGAGGTCGTGCACGGCATCCCCTCGGCCGACGTCGTGCTCGAGGAGGGCGACGTGCTGTCGGTGGACTGCGGGGCCGTCGTGGACGGGTTCCACGGCGACGCCGCCGTGACCTGGGTCGTCGGTGGCGACGCCGCGGTCGACGCCGACACGCGCGCGCTGATCGACGAGACCCGTGAGGCGATGTGGGCGGGCATCCGCGCCGCCGAGGTCGGCAACCGCCTGGGCGACATCGGGGCGGCCATCGAGGCGGTCGGACGGCGGACCGGCCGCGGCGTCGTCACTGGCTACACGGGCCACGGGATCGGCCGGGCGCTCCACGAGGACCCGAGCGTCCCCAACCACGGCCGGCCGGGACGGGGGATGCGGCTCACCCGCGGGTTGGTCCTCGCGATCGAGCCGATGTTCACCGCCGGGGACGCGGCCACCGACGTGCTCGCGGACGACTGGACCGTGGTGTCGGTCGACGGCTCGCTGGCGGCGCACTGGGAGCACACCGTCGCGCTCACCCCCGAGGGCCCCTGGGTCCTCACGGCCCGGGAGGACGAGCCCGACCGCCTCTAGGGCGGCCGGGCCCGGTACGCGGTGGCCTACTCGATCGTGAGCGTGGCCGCCATGTCGTCCTCGGCCTCGCCGGCCTCGAACGAGTGGGGGATGCAGTAGTAGGTGTACGTCCCCGCCGCGTCCGGCAGGTCGACGACCACCGCACTGCCGGGCAGCAGCTCGACGTCGATCCCGAGCTCGTCGATCGTGAACGTGTGGAAGAACGGGTCCTCGTTGCGCACGACGATCGAGTCGCCGGCGGCGACCGTGACGTCGTCGTAGTGGAAGTTGGCCGCCGCGACCGTGGTCAGGCCGTCCCCGGCGCCCTCGGCCAGCGTCTCACGCCCGGTCAGCCACAGCGGCAGCGACACGACGAGGGCCAGGACGACGAGCCCCAGCGCGGTCCGGTCGAGCAGGATCTCGCTGCGCGCCGCCTCGGCATGCAGCTCGTTGCGACGCACGATGGAGGCGATGCCCCCGTAGAGGGTGAGCACCACACCGAGCACGTAGGCCGTGGCGGCCGTGAACTCGACGAAGGACGCCGGGTAGGTGAGGCCGAACGCGAAGAAGAAGGTCATCGCTGCGACGCCCAACGCGATCACGATGCCCAGGGCCCGTGCCCAGGTCCCGAAGCGCCAGGCGAGCACGGCCGCCAGGGCCGGCAGGACGACGAAGGGCACCAGGAACGCCGCGTCGCTGAACGGCACGCCGGTGGCGAGGCCCGCGATCATGGTGAACAGCAGCGAGCCGCTGATCAGGGACAGGCCCAGGACGAGGGTCCGGGTGTGGGCAGGGACGGCGCGGTGGCGCCAGCCCGCCGCGGGTGTGGGTGCAACGGTGGCCATGGGTTCCCCCGGGGTCGTGACGGCTGCAGGTGCACCCCGGCGGGACGGGGCGGCCACCACTGTGGGCACCGTGGGGCCCGGCTGGAAGGGGCCCGGCGCGAAATGCCACCGGAGGGCCAGTGAGTCACTGGCCCGAAAGGCGCAGTCATCGCCCATGCAGCCACGCTACGTGGCCGATCGGCCACCCACGCGGCGAGGACGGTGATGCTGTGCGTCGCGTCGGCGGCCTGGCGCCGGTGGTGTGCGGTCGCCGTGCGCGGGCACGGGGGTCAGGTGGACGGTCCCGACCCCCGTCGCTACGCTCGCGGATGGCGTCCCACCGTCGGTGGGACGTTCGTCGCGTACC
>CAYMGL010000313.1:569-2964 GCA_964389945.1 uncultured Actinomycetota bacterium | reverse complement strand
AGCGACGCGAACCACACCGTCCCGTCGGGCGTGGCCGCCATCCCGTACGGACCGCCGCCACGCGGTGCGTCGTGCACCTCAACATTGCCCGTGTCGAGGTCGACGCTGCCGTAGATCCCCGCCTGTCCCGTGAACCAGAGCCGCCCATCGGCGTCGAAGGCCGCCGTGTTGAGGTTGGCCGACCCGCCCGGCACCGCGTACTCCGTGATGGTCAGGTCCCGTGCGTCCACCCGGGTGATCGAGTTGCGTCCACCGTCGGTGATCCACGGATTCCCGTCCGGCCCGACGATGACCCCGTGCGGCGCGGAACCCGATCCGAGGTCGACGATCTCGATGTCACCCGTCCGCGGATCCAGCCGTCCGAGCTGGCCCACGCGCTGCCCCACGTACCAGACGCGGTCATCCACGCCGGGCGCCACGTCGTGCGGGCGGCTGCCCGCCGGCAGCGCGAACTCCTCGAAGAACGGCTCCGCGAGCCGCGTGAGGGCGGGCGACGAATCCGGCTCGGGGGTCCCGCTCTGCGCGTCGTCCGCCGGAGCATCGGACGGTGGCGCGGGGGTGGGCGAGCCGCTGGCGGACGCGCTCGGCGTGGCCGACGCTGTCGGATCCACGTCGCCCGGCGAGGTCGAGCAGGCCGTGACCGCGAGCGCCACGGCCAGAATCGCTGCCGGCCCCCGTCCGCGCCGAGGGCGAAGGACGGCGGGCCGAGTCGTCACGGCGGCGGGCTGAAGGCCATCTGGTCCATCTGCCAGAAGGCCTGCAGGTGCGTGACCAGACCGTCGTCGTCGACGCGGTAGACGAACACGCCCGTGACGACCACGGTCGCACCGTCACCCATGACGTTGCGGATCCGCCCGACGTTGGCGCACCGGTCCCCGCCGGCGTGCGAGCGCTCGATCATGAACTCGATCTGGGACATCGAACTGATCGCGGCATCCCAGAAGGCGCGGATGGCCTCCTTGCCCCGATGGCCGTTCCCGGTCTCGTCGAACAGGCTCGGCCCGACGGGGTCCTCGACCAGCGCATCGTCCGCGAAGCCGGCGAGCCATGCCTCCCGGTCCCCCGCCGCCACGGCGGCCATCGACCGCATCGCGGCGGTGCGGGCCGGGTGCTCGGGCAGGTCGGCGAGGTCGATCACCTCGGTGGCGGCGGCAAGCGCGGTGGCATCCATCGGCGTCCCTTCCGAGCGGCGGGTCCGTCCCCCGCCGGGCACGACCCTACGGCCCCGTTGGGGCCAGTCGGTACGGCGGGACGAAGATCATCGGACCGTCAGGATCGGCGGAGTCGCACGGCAGCGGCGGCGGCCACGGCCAGCGCACCGACCGCGAGTCCGCCACCCGTGGCTGGCAGGCCCGGCGCCGGGGCCGGCCCCGACGTCGGCTCGACCAACGGTGCCGGTGGCGCCACCGACGCGTCGAACCAGAACGGGCTGCTGTAGGCGATGGCCCCGCCGTGCTCGGTCCAGGGCCCCTCGACGGCGTTCACGTCCAGCGGCGCCGCCGGGTCGGTGATGCGAAGCAGCGCCCACGGCGTCCGGCCGGGATCGACGTCCACCGTGAACCGCCGGACCGGTTCGTCGGGGCGCGCCAGTGTCAGCTCCTCCACGTGAAGCTGCTCGGGTCCCTCGGCACCTGAGCCGGCGACCTCGACCACGACGGTGTCGCCCCAGCGAGCCGAGCCGAGATCCAGGTCGACGGCGAACTCGACCGGCCCGCCGGCATGGCCCACCGTCGTGCCCATCCGCCCACCGTTGGCGGCGGCGTCCAGCCGCAGGCCGGGCACCGTCGTCGCGTACATCCGCCGTGCCGCCAGCGCCTCACGGATCCCGTCGCGGGTCAGCGACGTCACCCACAAACCACCGCGCCCGTGACCGGGCAGTCCGGCCTGCTCCTGGTGGTTGTCACTGACGCCGATCAACCCGACCCGCCATCCCTTGTTGAGGCAGGCGTTGATCGGCCACGGCTGGCCCTGGGCGACACCGAAGAACCAGTAGTCGTACGTCGGCAGGTCGGGGTGCGCCGGCCCGTTGAAGACCTCGCAGGAGACGATCTGCTCGACCGCCTCCGGGAAGAGCTGGAACTCGTTGAAGTTGCCGAACTCGTTGGGATGGTTGAAGCCGGCGAGGCCGTCCGCTCCCCCGCCGAGGGGCAGCGATCCCGGCTCGGCCGTCAGCCAGTCGTAGAAGCCATCGATCGATGCCGTCGACGGCAGTCCGTTGACCACGTCGGCGAGCTCGGGCGGAAAGACGACCCCCGCCACCTCCTCCGACAGCGTGTCGAGGTCGCGGACCTCGGACAACGAGCCGGTCTGCAGTGCGTCGATCCACTGCTCTGAGAACCAGATGTTGAGGTGGCCGAGCGATCCGGTGGTCCACTCGAAACCACGCATGGCGACG
>CAYMGL010000313.1:0-549 GCA_964389945.1 uncultured Actinomycetota bacterium | reverse complement strand
CCTCGGCCAGGCGCTGCCAGCGGGCCTCGTTGATCCCGACGTACGGCGAGCAGGTGCTCCTCTCGGCGTCAGGCTGCGAGGAGTTGAGCAGGTCGTGGCAGGTGACGTCACCGTGGGTCTTGCCCATCACCGCGTGGTCGGTCAGCGACGCCACGTCCAACCCGGAGGCCCGCATCTGGACGTAGGCGTCCTCCGCAGGGATGCGGCCGCTGTGGTTGTGCAGGTCGGAGTGGACGGCGAACTGCCCGTTGCCGGGGAAGAGCCGCGAGCTCCGGGCGGTGCCGTTGAAGTCGTTGATCGCCGCGCCCGCGGGTCCGACCAGTGGCCGCGCCACCAGCAGTCCCGTCGCCCCGGCCGTCCCGGCCAGCAGGCCCCGACGCGTGATCCCCCGGCCGCCCACCGACGGCCCCGTCTGCGTACCCGCCACCATCGCCCCTGTGTCTCCCGCACGAGCGGGATGCTAGGGCCACCGCTCGTCAGCCAGTGTTTCGCAGCCCCGCCGCGATGCCGTTGATGGTCAGCAGGAGCGTGCGATCAAGCGTCGGGTCG
>CAYMGL010000312.1:0-2971 GCA_964389945.1 uncultured Actinomycetota bacterium | reverse complement strand
GTCGTCGGCCACCGCACCACGTACGGCGCGCCGTTCTACGACATCGACGACATCCTGCCGGGTGACCTCGTCCACGTGACGGACCCGTCCGGCGAGCGGTTCACCTACCGCATCCTGGAGGGCAACTCGGACGTCTCCGACGGCGTCCGGATCATCGGCCCGAGCGACCTGTGGGTCCTGAACCGTGACCCGCTCGGGCTCGGCGACGGCACCTACATCACGCTGCTCAGCTGCCACCCACGGTTCAGCGCCGCCCAGCGCATCGTCGCCTTCGGGGAGCTCGTCCCGTGAGCGAGGAGCCGACGCAGCGCCGCTGGCTCAAGCCCGTGCTGCTGACCGTGCTGATCGTGGTCAGCGTCTGGGTGCTCTTCACGTGGGTGTTCCCGTGGGTCACCGAGATGGGCCTCAGCCCCGCGCTGGACTAGGCCTCGCGGCCTGCCAGCCAGCGCCCCATCGCGGCGAGCGTCGTGCGGGCGGCGGGGTCGATGTCGAGGTCGGCGACGGCGTCCAGACCGCGCGCCACGGCGTCGTCGATCCACGCCCGGGTCGCTGCCACCCCACCGCTGGACTCCAGCAGTGCGCGGGCGCGGCCGACGGCGTCGTCGTCCAGCGTCGGGTCACCGAGCAGCGACTCCAGCTCGGCCCGCTCCTCGGGATCGAGCCGCGCCGCCGCCTCGGCGACCAGCAGGGTGCGCTTGCCCTCGCGCAGGTCCCCCGCCGCGGACTTGCCGGTCGTCCCCTGGTCGCCGAAGACGCCGAGCAGGTCGTCACGCACCTGGAACGCGCGACCGAGCGGTTCGACGGCAGCAGCGATGGCCGCTGCCGCCTCGGCGTCCGCGCCGCCGAGGAGCGCACCGATCTCCAGCGGTCGCGCCACCGAGTAGCGACCGGACTTGGCCGTCGCGATCGTCAGCGCGAGCTCCCGGTCGGTCAACCGCGCCGCCGCGGCCTGGACGTCCAGGGCCTGCCCGGCCATGACCTCCTCGCGGAGCACGGTGAAGGCGCGCATGCCGGTCAGCAGCCGCGCCGCCGGCACGTCGGCCTGCAGGAACAGCTCGTCGGCGGCGACGAAGGCGAGGTCGCCGACCAGGACGGCCGCTGCGGCGCCGTAGCGGTCCGCGTCGCCGGCCCAGCCCTCCGCACGGTGGGTGGCGGCGAAGTCGACGTGCGCCGTGGTGCGTCCGCGTCGGGTGCTCGCGTCGTCGAGCAGGTCGTCGTGGAGCAGGGCGCACGTGTGCAGCAGCTCCAGCGCGAGCGCCGCGGGCAGCACCCGGGCCTCGTCCTGGCCCGGGGCGACGGCGGCGTGGCCCAGCAGCAGCAGTGCCGGTCGCAGGCGCTTGCCCCCGGCGGCGAGCATGCCGTCGAGCTCGTCCGCCCACCGGCCCAGCGACGGGTGCAGCGAGCGGACGCGGTCGAGCGCCGGCGCGACGGCGGGTCGCAGTGCGGCGTCGACCGTCGCGGCACGTCGCGCCAGCTCCGCGGGGACGGTCGCCACGTGCTGCTCCTGGTCGCGTCGGACCGTGTGCGACGGTCCGTCCGCGACGCTACCGCCGGGCCCACCAGCGGCCGGGCCGTGGCCGGGCCGGCAGTACCCTCCTGCGTGCTCGAGGAGGTCGTGTGTCCGCACTGCCCGCACCCAGCGACGTCGGTCGTCCGTGGTGCCACGCGTACCCGCCGGGCGTGCCGCCGCACTACGACTACCCGCGGGTCCCGCTGACCCGCTTCGTCGACGACGCCGCCCGGGACTACCCGGTGACGGACGCCCTGCGGTTCCGCGGCCGGTCGTGGACCTGGAGCGAGGTCCGTGACCTCGTCGACCGCGCCGCCGCACGCCTCGCCGACCTCGACGTCGTCGCGGGGGAGCGGGTCGCGCTGGTCTCGCCGACGACACCGGCCTCGGTCATCGTCGGCTTCGCGGTCTGGCGGCTGGGCGCGGTGCTCGTGCCGCTGGACCCGACCCTGCCCGCGGGGGAGCTCGGCGATCGGCTGCGCACGGTGTCGCCGTCCGTCGTCGTCAGCGACGTGAGCGCGCTCGACGCCCTCGCGCCGGTGCGCCCGGAGCTGCCGGAGCTGCGCCACGTCGTCGCGACCGATCCCGTCCGGTGGCTCGGCGGGACCCAGCGCCACCTCGCGCCGCTGCTCGGACGGCTCCGGGGTCGTCGTGGCGTGCACCGGGACGACGACGTGCTGGTGCTCGACCGTCTCCTCGACGGCGGACCGGCGATGATCCGCCAGCACGTGACGAACCCCGCCACGCCGGCGGTCGTGCTGTTCACCGGCGGGACGATGCGGACCGGTCGCCCGGTCGTGCTGACCCACGGCAACCTCGTCGCCAATGCGTTCCAGACGCGTCTGTGGGTCCCCGACATGCGCTCCGGCCACGAGGTGCTGCTCGGTGCGCTGCCGCTGTGGCACGCCTACGGGCTCACCTCCGTCCTGCTGACCGGGGCCCTCACGGCAGCCACGATCGTGCTCGTGCCGCGCCCCGAGGCCGACGTCCTGCTCGACACCATCGAGCAGGAGCGCCCCACGATCTTCCCGGGCGTGCCCCAGCTGTACGAGCGGATCGCGCGAGCTGCCGAGCGGGGTCGTCGCGACCTCTCGTCGCTGCACGTCTGCGTCAGTGGGGGCGCCCCGCTCGAGCCGCAGACGATCGACGCCTTCGAGTCGCTCGCCGACGGCATCCGCCTGCGCCAGGGCTACGGCCAGTCCGAGACCAGTCCGCTCGCGATCGCGTCGCCGGTCTACGGCCCGGTCGACCCGACGACCGTCGGTCTCCCGGTCTCCGACACGGTCGCCCTCGTGCGACGGCTCGACGCGCCGGACGAACGGGCCGGGACCGGCGAGATCGGCGAGCTGCTCCTCGCCGGCCCGCAGGTCATGGCGGGGTACTGGGTGGGTCCCGACGAGGATCCGGAGGCGCCGGGGGAGTGGCTGGCGACCGGTGACCTGGCCAGCGTCGACGAGGCGG
>CAYMGL010000311.1:0-2988 GCA_964389945.1 uncultured Actinomycetota bacterium | reverse complement strand
CGCCAGTACGGCGTGATGAGCATCCCCACGCTCCTGGTGTTCAAGGACGGCGAGCCCGCCAAGCGCATCGTCGGCGCCAAGCCCAAGGGCGCGCTGCTGTCGGACCTCAAGGAGTTCACGGGCTGACACGCCCGTGCCCCGTCCGTGCGCGCGGCGACGTCCGATGACGGCGTCGTAGCCTCTCTGCCATGGACCCCATCAGCCCCGGCGACCGCGGCAGCGCGGTGCAGGACGTGCAGCGACGCCTGCGCGCCCTCGGCCATGCCGTCGAGGGCGACGAGCCCGGCAGGTTCGGCACCGCCACGACCGCGGCCGTCCGCCAGTTCCAGCAGGAGCGACGGCTCACCGCGGACGGCATCGTCGGCCACGACACGTGGACGGCCCTGCTCGACGCCGGCTGGCAGCTGGGCGACCGCCTGCTCTACCTCACGCGGCCGTGGCTGCGCGGCGACGACGTCCGCCGGCTCCAGAAGTCGCTGAGCAAGCTCGGGTTCGACACCGGCGTCACCGACGGCATCCACGGGCCCGACACCGACGCCGCGCTGCGTGACTTCCAGCACAACATCGGTCTCCCGGTCGACGGCATCGCCGGTCGACGCACCCTGGACCAGCTGGCCACGCTCTGGCGTGCGCACCAGGCCGCGACGTCGTTCGAGGTGATCGAACGGCACGGCACGCAGCCGGCGCGCGCCCTCGCCGGCCTCCACGTGCTCATCGACCCTGCACTGGGCCCTGCGCGGTCACGCCACGACGTGGGCGGCATGGCGGACCACGAGATCGTGTACGACGTCGCCCGACGCCTCCGTGGCCACCTCGTGGCGCTCGGGGCGCAGGCCCTGCTCTCCAGGTCGCCGGACGCGACGCCGGCGCCGTCCGAGCGGGCCCGGCTCGCGAACGAGCTCGACGTGGACGTCCTCGTCAGCGTGGCTGTGGCGGCGATGCCCGGGTCGGACGCGCACGGGACGGCCGCCTACTACTTCGGTGACGGCGAGGTCACCTCCGACCGCGGGCGGCGGCTCGCCGACCACTGCGTGGACGCGACGGCGGAGCGGCTGGCCACCGACAACTGCCACGCCCACGCCTCGACCTCGGCGATCCTCCGCGAGAGCCGATGCCCCGCGACGACGGTCGAGATCGGGTTCGTCACCCACCCCGACGAGGGCCCCCGACTGGCGACCACGGCCTTCCGTCAGGCCGCGGCGAGCGCCCTGGCCGCCGGCGTGCAGCGCTGGGCGAGCAGCACCTGACCCGTCCGGTGGCGACCAGACGGTCCCGTCAGGGGGCGTCCGAGCGCAGCTGCGGCTGCAGGTGGGGCCGGGTGCGAGCCCTGCCGAGCATCTCCTCGACGGCATGCTCGAGGGACTCGGCCCACCGTGCCACCCGACTCGTCTCGAGCCGCAGCAACGGGTAGCGCGGGTGCTCCGCGGCGACCTCGAAGCCCTCCTGCAGCAGCCACGCCGCGGGCAGCACGCAGTCCCACTCGCGGGCCCGGCGGTCCCCGTAGGCCTCGACCGCGTCGAGGTCGAGGCGGAGGGCCTCGCGCACCGCGGCCTGGACGAGGAGCCGGCCGTTGCCGCTGCTGCGCGCCTCCGGGGCGACCCAGGCGGTTGCCAGCACCAGGGCGTCGCTGCTCGTGCGTGGCACGGTGCCACCCCGTCCGGCGAGCACGTGCGCCGGTGCGAACAGGGCGTACCCGATGCGCTCGTCCCCGTCGCGCAGCTGCACGCCCGGCTGGACCCCGTCGAGGCTCTGTGCCGTGACCCAGCCCTGTTTGCGGACGCGGTCACGCGCGGCCCGGTCGTCGTCCTCGGCATCCCCGGGGCGCTGCGACCCGAGCTCCCAGAAGACGCACGCCCGACAGCGGGACGGGAGGTCGTCGAGGAGGTCGCCCGTCAACGGGACCGTCCGCGCAGCCATGTCAGCCACTCCCCCGGCGACGCGCGAGCAGGGCGGCTGCCCCGACCACGGCGCCGACGACGAGCCCCACGAGTGCTCGCTGCCAACCGCCGGCCGCGATCGGCCGACCGGTGTCCGTCCGGCGCTGCACGGATGTGGGGCGTGCCACGTTCGACCTCGTGAGGCGGCTGGCTGTCGTCGTCGACCGCTGCCGTAGGCTACTTCCCATCCGACCAAGGCCGCCGGGTGCGCCTCGACACCGATCCGTATCTGGCCCGCTACGCCACGCGGGTCAGGGGGATGTCCGCATCCGAGATCCGTGCCCTGTTCGCTGTCGCCTCCCGTCCCGAGATCGTGTCGTTCGCAGGCGGCATGCCAGCGGTCGAGGCCCTGGACATGGGCGAGATCGAGGACGTGGCCGCCGCCGTGATCCGCGACCACGGGCAGGTCGCGCTCCAGTACGGCGGGGGGCAGGGCCTCCCCGAGCTGCGGGAGCAGCTCGTCCGCGTCATGCACGCCGAGGGGGTGCCCGGGCACGCCGACGAGCTGCTGGTGACCGTGGGTGGCCAGCAGGCCCTCGAGCTCGTGGCCAAGTGCTTCATCGACGCCGGTGACGTCGTCGTCGCCGAGGGGCCGACCTACGTCGGCGGGATCGGTGCCATGACCAGCCACCAGGCCGACGTGCGACACGTGCCGATGGACGACGACGGCATGCAGGTCGAGCGGCTGCCCGCACTGCTGGACGAGCTCGAGCGTGACGGTCGGACGGTCAAGTACGTCTACACGGTCCCGAACCACCAGAACCCCGCTGGTGTCTCCCTGTCTATGGATCGTAGACAGATGCTCGTGGACCTTGCCGAGGAACGCGACCTGCTCATCCTCGAGGACAACCCCTACGGCCTCCTCGACTTCGCCGGCAGAACCCTCCCCTCCCTCAAGGAGCTCGCCCCCGAACGGGTCATCTACGTCTCGACGATGAGCAAGACGTTCGCGCCGGGTGCGCGGATCGGCTGGGTCGCCGCGCCTGCCCCGGTCCGCGACAAGCTCGTGCTGCTGCGCGAGGCCGGCGACCTCTGCCAGTCCAACCTCACG
>CAYMGL010000310.1:0-3005 GCA_964389945.1 uncultured Actinomycetota bacterium | reverse complement strand
CGGCGCCAGCGACGAAGAACAGTCCGAAGACCGCCAGGATGATGCCCAGTGTGCGAAGCCGTTCCCTCATTGCCGTCTCCTTGTGAAGTCATGTGGCTGAGGTCTTGACGCGGCACATGATCACGCTTGCACGGGCGCCTTGACCCTGCCCGCCGACCCCCACTCGACAGGACCTACGTCCCGGCTCCGGCCCGACGCCGCGGGCCCTGCGCCCCTGCCGATCGCGGGGCGCCGACGCTGCCGTCAGGCAGCGACGTCGGCCTCGTCGCGGCGGTAGGCGGCCCAGATGATCACGCTGCCCGCGGCGACGAGGAACGAGCCCGTCTGGAACACGAGCATGATCGCCGCCCCGGTCTCGGGGAGCTCCTCGCCGAGCACCACGGTGACGGTGTTCGACGACACGAGCCCGGACAGTGCGGCCGCGTCCACGATCGCGGTGTTCTGGATCACGGCGCCGTCCGGTGCGTCCTGCACCTCGGTGGCGAAGGCGGCGACGACCGTCTGTCCCGGCGCGAGCGTGCCGAGCCGCACGCCGTCCGCCAGCGGGGAGACACCGCTGTCGGAGAACGTCGTGCCGTCGATCTCGGTCGACCCCGGCACGTAGGTCGACAGGCCGGGCAGCTCGTCGGCGAGCTGGACGTCGGTCAGGGGCTCGTCCCCGATGTTGGTGACCTCGATCGTCCAGGTCACGACCGTCCCGGGCTGCACGACCCCCTCGGCCTCGGCCGTCTTGGTGACCTCGAGGATGCCGGCGCCCGGGCCGCTCGAGCCGTCCGAGCCCCCACCACCGCCGTCGGGCGCACCCTCGACCATGACGGACACGAGGGCGGACACGGCCGACCCTGCGTCCAGGGAGTCGACGGCGGCCACGTTCTGGATGCCGCCGGCCACGGCCTCGTCGACGGTCACGGCGAACGTGATCGTCACCTCGGCCCCCGGCGCCAGGTCCGGCAGGCGCAGTCCGCCCGAGACGGCCGCCAACGGGTTGCCGTCACCGACCGACGCGTCCGCGACCGCGACTCCGTCGCGGGTCGTGCTGCCCGCCACGTAGACCGCGCCCGAGGGCGTGTCGTCGATGACGACCGGCTGCCGCGCCGTCGCACTCGCGGCGTTGTCGACCACGATCGTGTAGACCAGCTCGTCGCCGACCTCGACGACACCCGACGGCGAGACCGACTTGGTGATCGACAGCGACGAGGCGACGACCGCGACACGGTCGGTCGCCGTCGCACTGACCGTCGGGTCGAGGTTGCTGGTCACCGTCGTCGTGGTGGTCGACGCCATGCCCCCCGGGGCGAGCTCCGGCACGGTCACGAGGACGAGCAGCTGCAGCGACTCCCCCGGTGCGAGCGTGAGCGACCCGACGACCTGCGGGTCGGTGTCGTCGAGCACGCCGTCGCCGTCCGCATCGAGGTAGAGCGCCACCGGCCAGCCGAGGTCGTTGCGGACGCGGACGTCGAAGGAGTCCGTGACGTCGCCGGTGTTGGTGAGCACGTGGCGGAACACGGTCGTGTCGCCGGCGAAGCTGGTGACGTCTCCGCGCTGGGTCAGCTGCACCCCCGCTTCGGCGGCGACCGTGAGCTGCACGCTGTCCTGGTCGTCCTCGCCCGCGACACCGTTGTCCGGGACCGAGTCCACGTCCCGCTGGACGTGCGAGGCCACCTCGACGGGCACCACGAGCGTGCCGCCGGCGGTGACCGTCGCGGTCACCTGGAAGGTCGTGGAGGCACCCGACGGCAGCGAGCCGATGGTCCACACGCCGGTGGTCGGGTCCCACGCCCCGCCACTGGTGTTGCTGACGGGGCGGAGGCCGGCCGGCAGGACGACGTCCGCCGTCACACCGGTGGCGTCGCCGATCCCGTCGTTGGCGACCGTGACCGTGAACGTGACCGTCTCCCCGACGGCCGGGGTGGTGTCGTCGACCGCGATGTCGGCAGAGAGGTCGATCGGCAGCTGGTAGCCGATGTCGACCGTCGCGTCGGACGCCCCGGACGTCGCGAGGGTCGTCGTGGACGGCGCCGGTGTCGTGCGGGTCGCACCGTCCGGCACGGTGCTGCGCACCACCCCGACGAGGTAGGTGCCTGCGTCGAGGCCGGTGAAGACGTAGGACCCACTGGCGTCGGTCACGGTCGTGGCCACCAGGACGTCGTCCGCCGTCCCCACCACGCCGTCGGGGCCTGCCTCGAAGAGCCGCAGCTCGACGCCGGCGATGCCCACCTCGCCCGGGTCGACGACACCGTCGCCGTCGGTGTCGGCGAAGACGAGGTCGCCGATCACGCCCGTCGCGACCGGCACGACGGTGGCAGTGGCGAGGTCGTCCTCGGCCGCGGCGCCGTTGCCGGGCGTCGAGTCGGGGTCGAACTGGTCGCTGGTGGCGATCTCGGCCGTGTTGGCGGCCGCGGACGCGGTGTCGACGCGCGCGACGACGGTGAGCGTCTCGGGCGTCCCGACGGCGACCGAACCGACGCTCCAGGTGCCCGTCGTCGGGTCGTAGGCGCCGCCGGCGTCGTCGCTGACGTAGGTCATGCCGCTCGGCAGGACGTCGCGCACCGTCACGCCGGTGGCCGCGTCGGGACCGGCGTTGGCGACCTGGACCGTGTAGGCGACGGTGGCGCCCACGGCCGGGGTCGCGTCGTCGACCACCTTGGTCAGGCTGAGGTCGGCCCGCTGCGGCGTGATGGACACGCTCGCGCTGTCGTCGGTGCCGTCCGGGTCCGTGGCGCTGGTCGACGTGACCGAGACGACGTTGGTCATCGTCGAGGTGCCGACCACCTCGGCGGTGATGGCGAGGGTCTCGGTCGCTGCCGGGGCGACGGACCCGACGCTCCAGATGCCCGTGCTGCTGTCGAACGACCCAGCACTGGTCGTCGCGGTCACGAACACGAGGCCGACGGGCAGGTCGTCGGTGGCCGCCACGGCATCGGCGGCCTCGGGGCCCTGGTTGGTGAGGGTGATCGTGAACACGACCTGGTCACCGACATCGGGCGTGGCGTCGTCCACGGTCT
>CAYMGL010000309.1:0-3015 GCA_964389945.1 uncultured Actinomycetota bacterium | reverse complement strand
CGGTCCGCCCCACGACCGGGTCCGATGCGCCGCCCTCGGTGCGCGGACCGCCCGGCTGACGCACACGACGGAACCACCGGCGGCGCCGGCACGTCCCAGCCACGTCCCCCGACGCCACCGCCCCCTGCCCCTCCCCTCCCCCGACCCAGCCCCCAGACACGACGAGGAGTCCCCCGTGGAGCTCGACGACCAGCTGGCTGCCCTCGTGGCAGGCGAGCTGGACGCCGACACCGCCCGCGCCCTGCGCGCCCGGGCGGCGGCCGACGCTGCGCTCGCGCAGCGGCTGGCCCGCCACGAGCACCTCCACGAACTGCTCACGAACTGGGACGCGCCACCGATGTCGGACGAGGCCGCCGCGCGGTTGGACGCGGCGGTCGACGAAGCCCTCGACGCGCTCGACGACGGACCTCTCGCAGCACGGCTGGCCGCGGCCGGCCCGCGCAGTGCGGCCCCGGCCGCGGCGACCGAGCCGTCCCCGGCTGCCGCATCGCGTCGGGGCTCCGATGGCGAGGTGGCTGACCTCGCAGCTGCCCGCGAGCGCCGCGAGCGACGGCGGAGCCTGCCGTCCTGGGTCGGTGGCGCCACCGTCGCTGCGGCCCTGCTCGGCGTCGTCGGCGCCGGTGTGCTGGCCGGTGGGCTCACCAGCAGCGACGACAGCGCGATGGACATGGCGGACGCACCCACCTCGGAGAGCGCGGAGGACGACGCGGGCGACGGGTTCACCTCCGCGGACGGCGCCGCCGACGAGGAGATGGCCGAGGAGTCGGCGCTGGCCTCGGCGGACTCGTTCGAGGTGGACCTGGCAGAGGGTGAGCTGCTCGCACTGCTCGATGCCGTCGGCAGCGCCGACGCGACGTCGACCCAGGGCGGCGACCAGGCCGAGTCCGACGAGGCAGCCGACGAGGAGGCAGCCAGCGAGCCCGCGGCCTGCGTCGTGGAGGCCCTGGAGCGGGACACGGCGGCGGCCGACGGGCGCGAGGTGGCCCTCGTGGCGGGCGGCACCTACGCGGAGCAGCCGGCCCAGTTCGTGGTGGTCCGCACACCGACCGACGGTGCCGAGCGGCTCGAGGTGCTGGCCTACGACCCGACCGACTGCTCGCTGCTGGCCCGCGACGAGACGGTGCGCTGACCGTCAGCGGGTCGCAGACCAGGCACCGAACACGGCCACCCCGGCGGCGAGCAGCGTGTTGATGCGCAGGCCGACCGCGCCGGAGCGCCCGACGGCGATGACCACCTCGGCGACCAGCGCACTGGCGGCGGCGCCGGTCAGCGCGATGCCTCGGACCACGTCGACGGTGTTGCCGCTCGCTGCCGTGCGGACGCGCTGCCCCACCTGCAGACCGACGACGTAGGCGACGATCAGGCCGCCGATGGGCAGCAGCAGCCGGACGCCGCCGATGAGAGCGCCCCCGACCAGCGCGCCGAGCAGCGCCACGCCGGCGGCCCGGCCGATCTGGTCGGGGCGACGGCGCAGTCCTGCGCCACGGTCCGGCCGGGCACAGTCCGGGCACCGCATCCCGACGGGCGCCTCGACGGCGCAGTCCGGGCAGATCGGGGTGTCGCAGGCAGCGCAGCGCAGACGCGTCGCCACGCCCCGGTGTCGTGCGCAGGTCACCTCGTCAGCCATGGCGGGCAGCCTACGGTGACGGTCGCGCGCACCCCACGCACCCGTTGCACCATTCGGAAGGGACTGCTGGCGATCGGCGTTGTCCGACCGGCAGACTCCTCCCCACGCCCGACAGGACCCGCCAGATGACCGACACGCCAGCCGTCCCCGCCGTCAACCCGGCCGCCACCCCCGGCATCGATGTCGGCGGGACCGCCACGGACGACGAGTTCACCGACCGCGTGCACGACGTCCTCATCATCGGGTCCGGTCCGGCCGGCCTCACCGCGGCCGTCTACGCGGCCCGGGCGAACCTCGAACCGCTGGTGGTCGAGGGCGTCAGCGACGGCGGTCCGACCGGTGGGCAGCTGACCCTGACCACGGACGTGGAGAACTTCCCGGGCTTCCCCACCGGCATCACCGGCCCCGAGCTCATCATGGGCATGCGTGAGCAGGCAGAGCGCTTCGGTACCTCGTTCCTCACCGACGACATCGTCGAGGCGGACGTCGAGGGCGACGTGAAGGTCCTCACCACCTCCGGTGGACGCAAGCTGCAGACGCGGTCGCTGATCATCGCCACGGGGGCCAAGCCGCGGCGTCTCGACGTGCCGGGCGAGGACGAGCTGTGGGGTGGCGGGGTGTCGGCCTGCGCCACGTGTGACGGCTTCTTCTTCCGCGACCAGGAGGTCGTCGTGGTCGGGGGCGGTGACTCCGCGATGGAGGAGGCCACCTTCCTCACCAAGTTCGCCTCGAAGGTGACGGTGATCCACCGTCGTGAGGAGCTGCGCGCCTCGAAGATCATGCAGGAGCGCGCCTTCAAGAACGACAAGGTCGAGTTCATCTGGAACGCCAACGTCACCGAGATCCACGGTGACGACGGCCGCGTGACCGGTGTCACCCTTGCCGACAGCAACTCCGGCGAGACACGGCACATGGCCACCGACGGCCTCTTCCTCGCCATCGGGCACATCCCCAACACCTGGCTCTTCGAGGACGTGCTCGACGCCGACGACGAGGGCTACCTGCTGGTGGACCAGCCCTCGACGCGGACCAACGTGCCCGGCGTCTTCGCCTGCGGGGACGTCATGGACAGCGAGTACCGTCAGGCGGTGACCGCCGCCGGTACCGGGTGCCGCGCCGCGATCGACGCGGAGCGCTGGCTCGCCGAGCAGGAGTGAGCCGCGGCCGACCCGGCCCGACCCCGGACGCGACGACCCGTCGCGACGACCACACCCGCGACGTCCCGTCGCGACGACAGCGAGAGGAACCCACATGGGTGCCAACCCCGTGACCGACGCCGAGTGGCAGGACGAGGTCCTGTCCTCCGACAAGCCCGTCCTGGTGGACTTCTGGGCCGAGTGGTGCGGTCCGTGCCGCATGGTCAGCCCGATCGTCGACGAGATCGCCGA
>CAYMGL010000308.1:0-3025 GCA_964389945.1 uncultured Actinomycetota bacterium | reverse complement strand
GGACGCCGCCCTCTCAAGGCGGTAACGGCGGTTCAAATCCGCTCGGGGGTACCACACGAACCCGCAGGTCAGCGCACCTGCGGGTTCTGCCGTTCCCGGCCGGTCGGCCCCGCTGCCTAGCGTCCGCTGCGAGGTCGAGGAGTGGGACAACGTGGAGGACTCGGGCACGCGGGGACGCGCGAGCTGGCGGCGGTGGGTGCTGCGGGTCGTCGTGGTCCTCCTCGGGCTGCTGGCCGTGGCGGTCGTCGTGTGGGTGGCCCGCCTGCCGGAGGCGGAGCCGGCGCCGCTGGCGGCGGTGCTGGAGGACCCCGCGCTCACCGTCACCCGCTCGGACGAGGTGGTGACCCTCGAGCCGGCGGCCGGGGCCGGGGGCACGACGGTCGTGTTCTACCCGGGTGCGGGGGTGCCGCCGGAGGCGTACCTGGCGACGTGGGCGCCGGTCGTGCGCTCGACGGGCGTCCGGGTGCTGCTGCCGACGATGCCGCTGCGGCTCGCGGTCCTCGACGCCGATGCCGCCGAACCGGTGCGGGCGGCGGCGGACGACGGCACCACGGACACGTGGTGGCTCGGCGGCCACTCGCTCGGCGGCGCGATGGCGGCGTCCCACCTCGCTGGCACGCAGGTCGGGGACTGGGCAGGGCTCGTGCTGTGGGCTGCCTACCCGGCGGGGGAGGGGCTCGCGGACCGCGACGACCTGCGCGTGGTGTCGGTGGCGGGGGCACAGGACGGCCTGACGACCCCCGAGGAGGTCGCCGCGAGCCGTGAGGACCTGCCGGCGGACGCGACCATCGCCGTCCTCGACGGGGTCAACCACGCGCAGTTCGGTGCCTACGGGGACCAGCGCGGCGACGGTGCCGCGACCGTCACCGACGATGTGGCCCGCGCCGCCATCGCGGCCGAGACGGCGGCTGCGCTGACGTCAGGATGACCGATGCGCGGGACCGGTTCCATGTGTCGCAAGGAACTGGTACCTTGTCACACATGGAACCCAACGACCACGACCTCGTGCAGCTGCGCCGCGGCGTCGTCCAGCACTGCGTGCTGGCCCTGCTCGACCAGGAGCCGCGCTACTCCTACGACCTCGTCACACAGCTCGGCGAGCACCCTCCGCTGGTCACCAGCGAGGGGACGATCTACCCGCTGCTGTCGCGCTTGCGCAAGCAGGGGCTGGTCACGACCGCCATGCGTGAGAGCGATGTCGGACCCCCGCGGCGCTACTACGAACTCACCGCGGCCGGTCGGGAGCGACTGGCAGCGTTCCGCGAGACGTGGGTCGGGTTCCGCGTCGCAACCGACACCCTCCTCGACACCCTGGAACAGACACCATGACCGTCACCCACCCCCTCGCCGTCGCCTGGCTCGACCGCGTCGAACGACTGGCCGCGGACCTGCCGGCCGGTGAGCGCGCCGAGCTGCTCGCCGACCTGCGCGACCACCTGGACGCCGCGCTGGCGGGCGAACCCGACGACGCCACCGTCGCCGCCGTCGTCAACCGGCTCGGTGATCCCGCCGACGTCGTGGCGGCCGCGCGATCCGACACCCCGGCACCGGCCACCTCGATGCCCCCGCCAGCGGCGGACGCACCGGCGGGCCTCACGGGTGGCGAGGTGGTCGCCCTCGCCACGCTCATCCTGGCCGGCCTCGTCGGCCTCTTCGTCTGGCCGCTGTCGCTGCTGCTGTGGGCGGTCGGGATCGCGGCCATGGCCGTGGCCGGTCGGTGGCGCGGGGGCGAGGTGCTCGGCATGATCCTGCTGCCCGTCGTGTGGGCCGTGCCGGTCGTGTCGGTCGTGGCGCCGGTGGGCATGAGCTCGACGACGTGCCAGATGGATGCCAGCGGCGCCGAGTCCTGTGTCACCCAGCAGTCGGGGCTCGGCGGGCCGTTGGTGCTCGTGGGCGTGCTCGTGCTGCTCGTGCTGATCGTGCTCGGGACGCGCTGGCTGGCCCGTGCGCCGCGCGGTCGCGCGCGGCGCTGAGGTCGGGGGTCAGGCCGTCCAGCCGAGCAGTTGCTCGCCGAGGGTGAGGCCGGCGAACCACAGCACGAGGACGCCGACGGGCACCACCCACGTGCGGCGCGGCGCCGACCGAGCCAGACGCCAGATCGTGGCCGCGCCTGCGAGCCAGAGCACGAACGTCACCCCCAGGAACCACACGGGCGCCAGGAGCCCGCTGGCGGCGAGGGGGAAGAAGCCGATGCCGAGGTGGACGATCGCGGTGATCGCGACGACCACGCGGTCGGTGGTGGAGAGGGTGGTCTGCATGGTGGCTCCTTGGGTGCCAGTGTCGTCGGCATCCGTCGTGCCGTCGACCGGACGATGCCGGAGGGCCATGGGTGCGCACTTGTGGCCGGCTTGCGGTCACGTTGCGTCGCGGCCGGCTCCGTTCTCGCGGATCCTGTGCCACTCGTCGTCGAGGACGGCGTAGACGAACTCGTCGGTCCAGGTCGAGCCGTCCCAGTAGCTCGCGAGGTGGTGTGCCTCCCGGCGCATCCCGACGCGCTCCAGCAGGGCCACGACCGGTTCGTTGCGCGGGTCGCAGTCGGCGATGACGCGGTGCTTGCCACGCTCCACCAGCAGGTAGTCGAGCAACAGCACCAGGGCCTCGGTGGCGAGACCACGTCCCTGGGCGGACCGGGCGAGCGTGATCCCCACGGTGGCCGTGCGGCCGTCCTCGTCGGTGTGCAGGCCGACGTCGCCGACGTGCTCGTCGGTGGCCACCTCGACGAGCGCGAGCTGGAACCACTCGCCGGGGGTGTCCGGGTGGTCCTGGCCGAGCGAGGCGACGAATCGCTCGGCGTCCTCGACCGGGAACGGGGCGTGCCAGCTCTGGTGGCGCGCGACCTCCGGGTCCGAGCGGTACGCCGACAACGTCGCGGCGTCAGCCGGCCGGAACCGGCGCATGCAGAGCCGAGGTGACCGCCGTTCGGTGAAGGCGGCGTCCGGTCCGGTCGGGGCGTCGTGGTGCATCGCGGGAACCTAGTCCGAGCGTGGGCCCGTCGTGACCCTGGTGGCCTCGGGCGACGCGGCGT
>CAYMGL010000307.1:0-3093 GCA_964389945.1 uncultured Actinomycetota bacterium | reverse complement strand
GAGTAGCCGTGGCTCTCGCCCTGGTAGCGCTCGGTCGCGGCGCCCATGGCCTCGTGGTCGATGGCGCAGGTGAGGCCGTCGAACATCATCGAGTCCTTCAGCTGCCCGTCGCCCATCCGGTACCCGAAGCGCGCCTTGTCGAGCACGTAGGGCGCGGTGGACATCGACTCCATGCCACCGGCGACGATGGTGTCGAACTCGCCGAGCTTGATCAGGCTCGCGGCCCGCGCGACGGCGGCCATGCCCGACGGGCAGACCTTGTTGATGGTCTCCGCGGGGACGTCGAGCGGGATCCCCGCCTCGAGCGCGGCCTGCCGCGACGTGATCTGCCCCTGGCCGGCCTGCAGGACGTGGCCCATGACGACGTACCCGACGTCCTCACCGGCGACGCCGGCACGCTCCAGCGCGCCCTTGATCGCGACGCCACCCAGCTGCATGGCGGACAGCGACGACAGGCCGCCTCCGAACTTCCCGATCGGGGTGCGGGCGTACCCGACGACGACGGCGTCCTGCATGGCTGGTGCTCCTGCGACTCGGTGGTGCCACGATGCTACGGGCGCCAGGCGGACAGGACGAACCGCGCCGGGGCCGCCGTCCGGACCGGGTGCGATCCCCATGACGCCATCCGCAGCGGGTGCACGTCCCACACCAGAGCACGGAACCTGCACCCGGTCCGGGAGCTGACCGTCAGCTGTGCACCCGGTTCCCGATCAGACCAGCAGGAGGAGGAGCGCGGTCAGCAGCGCGATGGCACCGATCACGAAGTTGGGGACACGCGACTGCTGCTCCGCCTCGATCGCCTGCGCTGCCTTGTTCACGGCCACGCCCTCGTGCGCTGCGATGCCGACGGCCGCGATGATCGCCGCCACGACGTTGTCGATGACCCCGATGGCGGTGACGAGGAAGATCGCGGCGGCGGCGGCCTCGACGACGCCGGCGATCGCGCCGGACGCCAGCCCGGGGCGGGTGGCCCAGGCCATGTCCTCACTGCCGGCGAGGGCACGACCCTGCAGGATCTTCGAACCTGCGGTCCAGAACAGGACCAGGGTCAGCAGGTAGAGCAGACCGGTCACCAGCACGTCCATGTCCAAGCCTCCCGTGTTCGGATCTTCGACACGGTAGGCGCACGACGTCCCCGTTCCGTGGCACCGCGACCGTGGCGTCGGAGTGGCGGTGCCGGCGCGCCCACGGCAGCCTTGCGACCAGCCTCGCCACCGGAGCATCCCGTGCCCGCACAGCCGCCCAGCCGGATCGACCAGATCGCCATCGCCGTCGAGGACCTCGACGAGGCGCTCGACTACTGGGAACGAGCCTTCGGCCTCACCCCGGAGTACCGGGAGCGCGTGGACTCCGACGGGGTCGAGGAGGCGATGCTGAACGTGGGCGGCGTCTACATCCAGCTCCTCCAGGCGACCCGCGACGACTCCCCGATCGCGAAGTACCTGGCGAGGAACGGACCCGGGCTGCACCACCTCGGCTTCGGCGTCCCCGACATCGAGGAGACCCTCGACCACCTCCGCGACGAGGACGTCCGCCTGATCGACGAGGAGCCCCGACGCGGTGGCGGCGGCCACACCGTCGCGTTCGTCCACCCGAAGGGCACGGCCCCCGGCGGGGGCGTGCTCGTCGAGCTCGTCGACGACGGCGACCACGACTGACCGGCCACCTCCGCCGCGCCGCGATCGCGCGGCGGGGGCTACCGTGCCACCGCAGTGACTGGAGGGTCGTCCGTGGGATTCCTCGACCGCGTCAGGGCGTGGTTCAAGGGTGAGTCGCCCCGTCGTCGCGCGCCGTCGCCGTCGACCGGGTCGGCCACGAAGGTCTCCACGAAGGAGATCGAGGGATTCATCGAGTCACGCACCGGTGTCGAGGCCTTCCTCGAGCCCAAGACCACGATCTACTCGACGACGCTGCTGCTGGTGGCCGCCGACGGCGAGTACCTGCGTCGGCCCATCCGCGACCGCGACCAGGCCGCGAAGGTCTGCGAGGAGCGGGGCGTGCCGCTCTACGACGCGGCGAAGGTCGGCTACCCCAAACGGATGCGTGACTACGACCAGGGCATCAAGCCGGACACCGTGGACCTCGACGACCTGCCGCCGTGGCCGGGCGACGACGGGGCGTGAACTAGCGTCGGACGTCCGCCACCAGGAGCGCGACGTTGCCCGACCTGCCGACCACGATGCGCGCGGCACGACTGCACGCGCTGCCGTCGGACGCACGGCCGCTGCCGGACGTGCGTCTCGACGAGATCGACGTGCCCTCGCCCGGACCGGGCGAGGTGCTGGTACGCGTGCTGGCGTGCGGCATCTGCGCGTCGGACCTGCACGTCGCCGTCGGCGCCACGCCCGCCGGCGAGCTCCCGCAGGTCCTCGGCCACGAGGCCGCGGGTGACGTCGCCGCGGTCGGTGCGGGCGTCGAGGACTGGATGGTCGGCGACCGCGTCCTCGTGCTGCCCGCCTGGCCCTGCATGCGCTGCGCCTACTGCCTCGGTGGCCGGGAGAACCTGTGCCGCGCCCTCCGCGTGCCCGGCGTCGACGTCGACGGCGCACAGGCCGGCTTCACCCTCGCCGACCACCGTGCGCTGACGCACGTCCCCCGTGACGTGCCGGTGACCCAGGCGGCGATCCTGGTCGATGCGGTCGCAACGCCCTACCACGCCCTCAAGCGCGCAGGCGTCACCCAGGGCTCGACGGTGGCGATCGTTGGCCTCGGCGGGCTCGGCATGCACGCCGTCCAGCTCGCACGCCTGGCCGGCGCCGCGACCGTGGTCGGCGTCGACATCGATCCGCGCAACCTCGAACGGGCCACCGAGTGGGGGGCCGACGCCGTTGTGGACGCCAGCGACGGCAAGCCCGCGCGACGCGTGCGCGAGCTGACCGAGGGCGGGGTCGAGAAGGCGATCGAGTTCGTCGGCCGCAACGAGAGCATCGACCAGGCGATCAAGATGCTCGCCCCCGGCGGCCGCGCGGTCGTCGTCGGCCTGACGCCGGAGCGGCTCGAGACGCTGCCCTCCGCCCTGCTGGTCAGCAACGAGCTCGAGGTCGTCGGCTCGTTCGGCTCGACGATGCAGGACGTCAACGAGCTCGTCGACCT
>CAYMGL010000306.1:0-3119 GCA_964389945.1 uncultured Actinomycetota bacterium | reverse complement strand
AGCAGGTGGTCGTCGAAGCCGACGACCGAGACGTCCCACGGCACCGCCAGCCCGCGTCGGCGAAGGACACCCATGGCCGCGATGGCCAGCTCGTCGCTGAAGCAGAGGATGGCGGTGGGCGGCTCGCCCTCGAGCAGCCGCTGGGTCCCTGCAGCGCCCGAGGCCGACGACCAGTCCGTGGTCGCGCGACGGTGCGCAGGGACCTCGATGCCAGCGGCCCCGAGCGCCTCCTCGACACCGGCCAGGCGCTCGGTCGGTCCCGCCCAGTGGAACGGCTGCTCGACGTCCGCGTCCAGGAGGGCCAGGTCCTCGTGGCCGAGCTCGACGAGGTGCTCGACGAGGACGTGCGCCGCCGCGCGGTTGTCGACGCCCACCGACGGGGTGGTCGCGGACGGCGGCCCGGCCGTGACGACGGCGACGCCCGTGTCGAGCAGGCGCGCCTCCTCGCCCGCGTCGAACGGGAGGTCCATCAGCAGCAGGCCGTCGACGCGCTTGCGGAACGGCAGCTGCTGCAGGAACCGCCGGCGGCCGGCATGGTCACGCAGCACGATCGCCAGCAGGTCGAAGCCCTCGTCGTGCCACACGTCGTGGACCGCAGCCATCAGCCGCGAGCTGTACCAGGTGCCCAGGTGCGGCAGCACGAGCCCCAGGGTGCGGGTGCGGCCGGCTGCGAGCCGCGAGGCAGACGGGTCGGACACGTAGTCGAGGTCCCGCGCCGCGGCCTCGACCCGGCGTCGCGTGTCGTCGGCGACGTTCGGCAGGCCCCGGAGCGCACGACTGACGGTGGCGACGGACACCCCTGCCCGTTGCGCGACGTCCTCGATCTTCGCCACTCGGCTCCCGCTCTCCCGCGGCGGCGCGGCCTCGCACAGGGCGATGCAAGCGCTGCCATGAAGGACCCTAAAAGTTGATGGCGGTCCATGCAAGCGTTTTCCTGCTGGCTCTCTGCAAGCACGCAGCAAGCAGCCGGCCGTTCGCGCGATGGCACGTCGTTTGTGCCACCCTGCACGCCCGGACGAGGCGGCAGGAGCAGGAACGTGATCATCGTCGGAGAGGCCCTCGTCGACCTCGTGCCGGTCGACGACGGGCGGCTTGACCCCCGGCTCGGCGGCAGCGCCCGCAACGTCGCCATCGCCGCGGCACGGCTCGGCGGCGACGTCAGCTACGTCGGCGGCCTCTCCCTCGACGGCTTCGGACAGCGCATGCGCGCGCAGTTCGTGGCCGAGGGGGTGGACGTGTCGTGCGCCCCGGACTTCGACCAGCCCACGCCGCTGGCCGTGGTCGACGTGAACGAGGACGGCCAGGCGGCGTACCGGTTCCACCTCGCCGACACCGCGGCGCTCGCGCTGAGCAGCGACGACCTCGTCTGCCTCCGTGGTGACGAGCCGTTGCACGTCAGCCTCGGCGCCATCACGCTCGCCACACCGCGGGTCGGCGACGCGCTCGTGGCGCTGCTCGCGTCCCACGACGCGCGCACGAGCCTCGACCCGAACGTGCGACCGGCCTTCCTCACCGACCGCGACGAGGACGCGGCCCGTCTCGACGCCGCGGTCACCCTGGTCGACCTGGTCCGCTGCTCGGACGAGGACCTCGCCGTGCTCCACGGTGACCGGGACGTCGCCGACATCGCCGCCGCCTGGCGTGCAGCCGGGACCAGCGCCGTCGTCGTGACGCGCGGTGACGGCGGCGCGACGGCGTGGACCAACAGCGGCGAGGTGACCGTCTCCGCACCACGGGTCGAGGTGGAGGACACGGTCGGCGCCGGTGACACGTTCGGCGCCGCCCTGCTTGTCGCCCTGGACGAAGCCGGTGCGACGGACCGCGCCGGCCTGGACCTGCTCGACACCGACGGCTGGCGAGCCGCGCTGACCTTCGCCGCCCGGGCCGCGGCCGTGACCGTCGGCCGGCGCGGCGCCGACCCCCCACGACGCGACGAGCTCTGACCCGGTGGGCGCGGCGCGCCGTGGAACCGCGCCACAGGGCCGCGCCACAAGACCGGGTGCAGGTTCGCGCCCTCCCGGGCCGACCGGGTGCAGATGCGGTCACATCTTGCCGTCGACGCACCCAGTTCTCGGCGGCCGTGTCGCGACCGCACCCGGTCTCGCGAGGTGTCGCCGACGCTGAACCTCCGTGTCCACAGTCGCCGGCGTGCCTGGGGCGACAGGCCGTGGGCACTGTGCGACGCTCGGCAGCATGGGATGGCCAGCACTGCTCCGATGCGCCCGCGACCAGCACGGCGTGGTCTCGCTGGCCGACGTCCGGGCGGCCGGGGTCAGCCCCGCGACGGTTCGGGCCCGTGCGCGCCGCGAGGCGTGGCGACGGCTCCACGCGGGCGTGTGGCTGCTCCCGTCAGCGCCCGACACCCACGCAGCGCGGCACGTGGCAGCGCACGCCGTGATCCCCGGTGCCTTCCGGGAGGAGAGCGCACTGTTCGTCGCCGGGACCGGCGTGCGGGCGCCACACCCGCCGCAGCTGCTGCTGCCGCACACCCGCCGGGCCCGCTCGCACAACGGGATCGACGTCCGGCGGACGCGGTTCCTCCCGGACGAGGACCTCGTCGAGGTCGCAAGCGGTGCCGCCACGACGGTGGCCCGCTCCGTGGCGGACCTCGCGGCGAGGTGGTCGGTGCCCCGTCTGCGTCGACTCGCGATCGACCTGGAGCGCGACGAGCACCTCGATCGGGCCGATCTCGCGGCGTGCCTGGAGCGGCTCCCCGGGAGCATGCCCGGGCGGGGACGCCTCCGGGCACTCCTCGACGAGCTCGGCTGGTTGCGCTCCGACTCCGACACCGAGCACGACGTGCGGCGCGGACTGACCGAACTGGGCTACCCGGTGCACCCCGAGCCGTTCCCGTACCGCTGCGACGACGGCGTGGTGGTCGCGCTCGACCTCGCGCTGCCCGACCACTGGGTCTACCTCGAGGTCGATGGCATCACGACCCACGGCGGGCGACGGGCCTTCGAGGCCGACCGGCGCAAGTGGACCCAGGTGGTCCGCCACTGGCGCCCGGTCTGGGTCACCACGGACCGGTGGCGCACCGACCGGTCCAGCGTCCTCCACGACCTCGACGCAGCCATCGCGCTCGCGGATCCCGCAAGGATGCCCGCCGTCCCCGCCAC
>CAYMGL010000305.1:0-3153 GCA_964389945.1 uncultured Actinomycetota bacterium | reverse complement strand
TTCTGGACCATGGTGCCGGTCGCGCTCGGGGTCGCCGGGGCCTACGTCGGGCAGCGCGAGCGCACACGGCGTGCGACGACCGGCGAGCCGCGCGGCCTGGCCACGGCAGCGACGGTCCTGGGTGCGATCGCAGCCCTCGGCTCGGTCGCCGCGTACGTCGCCACCTCCTGACCAGCGGCTGCACCGCGTGGAGGCCGAGTCCCGGACGGCCGGGACTCGGCGCCCGCCGCCGTCAGCCGCGCCGTGCGATGTAGTAGAGGTTGAGCGGGTCATCCTCGACCTGCGCGGTCTCGACCTCCCCGAACCCGGCCTCCTGGAGCTTCTGGCGTGCCAGCTGCTCCCCCCAGGCCGTGCCGAGCCCCTCGCCGCCGTAGGCCAGGGAGACGGTGAGGCAGTGGAACACCGAGAAGGCGAAGACCGTGGGCGCGAACGTCTGCCCGACGTTGTCCTCCAGGTCGGACGAGAAGGCGATGTCGGCCATCAGGAAGACCCCGTCCTCCGCCAACGCCTCGGCGATGGCGGCCAGCACCTTGGTCGGCTGCGCCTGGTCGTGGATCGTGTCGAAGGCCGTGATCAGGTCGTAGCTGCCACGGACGTCGACCGCGTCGAGGACCTCGAAGTGGGCGTTGTCGAGGCCCCACGCCGCAGCCTCGGCACGGGCGAGGCCGATGCCCTCCTCCGAGATGTCGACACCGGTGAAGTGGCTGTCAGGGAACGCCCGGGCGAGCACGTTGACGGCGTGACCGGCACCGGTGCCGACGTCCAGCACCCGTGCGCCGTCACGCAGGCACGCGGTGGCGCCGGGCACCAGCGGGATGATCGTGTCCACGAGGGACGCGTCGAACACCCGCGCGGTCTCGTCGCGCTGCAGCGTCTGGAAGGTGTCGTAGGTCTCGTAGGGCACGCCACCACCCTCGCGGAAGACCCGCGCCACCTCGGACTCGATGGCGCCCATGAGACTCAGGTAGCGGGTGAAGAAGGCGATGTCGTCGGTCCCAGCGGCACTCGTGGTGAAGGCCGCGTGCTCGGGGGGCAGCACGTACGTGGCGGTGGCCGGGTCGTACTCGACCACCTCACCCACGACCATCCCGCCCAGCCACTCCCGGACGTAGCGCTCGTCCAGCGTGGCGGCGCGAGCGACCTCCTCGCTGGTGGCCGGGCCGAGCCCGTCCAGGGCGTCGAACAGACCGGTGCGGTGCCCGAGACTCGTCAGCAGTGCGAGCGAGCCGCTGTCCAGCAGGCCCACCATGCGGTCGGCGAAGGCCGCCGCTCGTTCCTCGTCGATCGTGGTCGTCATGTCGTTCCTCCCCGGTTCGTCCCGCCGGGACCGGATGTCCGACGGGGACTGCCAGGAACGGTGCAACCGATCGACCTCCCGGGGAACCGTGCACACACGTAGATCGCCGCGAGCGACACGTAGTCCCCCGGTCACACGACTGCGTGCTCGTGGGCGTAGGCGGCGGCGACGGTGCGAGCGCTCGGACCCGTGACGCCCAGCTTGAGGTAGATGTTCGAGACGTGGCGCTCGACGGTCCGCACCGACAGGACGAGTCCCTCCGCGATCTCGTCGTTGCTGGCACCGGTCGCGAGCAGCCGCAGCACCTCGAGCTCGCGCGGCGTCAGCCCGCCGACGGCCGGGGCCTCCCGGAGCGTGGACGCCACGTCCGCCGCATCCGACAGGAGCCGGGCCGCGCCGAGGTCCTCCGCCGTGCGTGTGGCGTCCGCCAGCACGCGTCGGGCTCCATCAGCGTCCCCTGTGGCGAGGAGGGTGCGCGCGAGGTCCAGCTGGGCCGCCGCCATGTCATGGGGCAGGCCCGCGGCGTCGAGGCGGTCGACCGCCTCCTCCAGCAGCACAACGGCGGCTGCCGGCTGCCCGTCGTGCTCGGCCAGCAGACCACGGGCGACCAGGGATGCAGCAGCCACGGCATCGGTGCCGAGCGCGCCGGCGGTCGCCTCCAGCTCCTCGATGGCCCGGGCGGCCGCGTCGCGGTCACCCAGCAGGAGCGCGCCCCGGACGGTCGTGGTCAACGCCGGGACGCGCTCGACCCGGTTGCCCTCCGGGACGATCCGCAGGAAGCGTGCCGCCACGTCCACCGCAGCACGGTGGTCGCCGGCGGCGAGCTCCTGCTCGGCTCGCGCCTGGAGCACCATGTGGCGCACGGCCCGCCGGAACGGCTCACGCTCCGCGGTCCGCAGGTCGTCGTCCGCCTCCTCGAGCCGGCCCTGTCGACGACGCAGCGAGGACCGGTAGACCAGCCCCATCGCGGCGCTCAGCGGCTTGGCCTCCGGGTCCTCGAGCACCACGTCGAGCAGCCGCTCCGCCTCCTCCCAGTGCCCGGTCCAGACCAGGACGTTTGCGTACTGGGAGCGGGCGAAGTCCGCGAAGCCGCCGTCGCCGGCCTCCTCGGCCCCAGCCAGGACGCGCCGGGCCCACTGGGCGATGCGGTCGAAGGCGCGCACACGCTCGTACGCCGTGATGAGGATGCAGTAGACGTCCAGCGCCACCGACGTCGGGACGTGCCCGGCCACGGCCGCTGCGGCCGCCTCGTCCAGGGCCCGGAACCCGGCCGTGACGTCACCCGTCGATGCCAGCGCCAACCCGCGGGTCGACAGCGCCAGCAGCCGGGAGGCGTCGTCACCGGCCGCCGCAGCGTGCTCGGCCGCGCGGTCCGCGTGCGCGAGCGCAGCCGCCATGTCCTTGTCGTAGGCGAGCGCGTGGTACGCCGCGAGCATCTCGACCTGCACGCCGACCTCGGGTGACCCGCGCACCGCCTGGTGGTGGCGGGCCAGGTCGAGCCATCCACGTGCGACGGCCTCGGCGCCGGTGTGGCTCAGCTCGACGTCGGCGAGTCGACATGCCACCAGGGCGGCCTGGTCGCCGTCGCCTGCTGCGACGTGCGCGCGATACGCCCGCTCCCAGGCATCGGCAGCCGCACGGATGGCACCTGCACCGAACTCGGCGGTCGCCAGTGCGTCGAGCACGGCGGCGTCCTCGGCATGGCCCGGTCGCGCGAGCAGGCGTTCGCACGCATCCCTGGCTGCGGCGTACTCCCCCCGAGCGAGCAACTCGGAGATCGCAGCCGGTGGCATCCCGTCCACGGCCACCTCCCGCGCACTGGGACCATGCTATGACCGATCGCGCACGACGGCGAC
>CAYMGL010000304.1:0-3159 GCA_964389945.1 uncultured Actinomycetota bacterium | reverse complement strand
GCCTCCAGGTCTTCGACCAGGAGCCGGTGGTCGCCGAGGACGGCACCAAGTCGCTCGAGATGGTCGCCCAGTTCGACGTCTACCCGGACTGCACCGGCTTCCCGGTGCCGTTCGACGACACGCGCTGCGACGGTGCCGTCTTCGCCGGCACGTGGTCGAACTACCCCTACTTCGACTCGGGCACGCTCGCCGTGACCGCGACCGAGGACGGGCTGTTCTTCCTCCGCCTCGACCCCGAGGTCGAGGCCGCCTACCCGGTCGATGGTGACGTGGCGACCACGGCACTGCCGTCGCAGGCCGCCGAGCAGGCGCAGGAGCGCGCCGCGGCACGCGGCCGCTGACACGACGCACCACCCTCGACGCCCCGGCCCCGTGCCGGGGCGTCGCTCATCGGAAGCGCAGCTCGAAGCGCGCGCCGCCGCTGTCGCTGCTGCCGGCGGTGAGCTCGGCACCCAGCCGCGCCGCGATGGACGCGATGATGTGGAGGCCGAGCCCCGTTCCCTGCACGTTCGGATCGGCGCTGACGAACGGTTCGAACAGGTCGTCGCGGTCGGGCAGGCCGGGCCCGTCGTCCTCGACGATGACCGCGTCGTCGAGCAGCACGACCCGGATCGCGGTCCCCGGCGGCGTGTGCGTCGCGGCGTTCTCGACCAGGTGCTCGAGGAGCACGTGCACCGCCACGGGTTCGGTCCGCAGGTGCAGGTCGCCCCGCACCGAGTAGTCGTGCTCGGGCGCGAGCTTGGCCAGGTCGTGGGCCAGACGACGGACGTCGACGTCCTCGACGTCACCTGCCCCGATCGTGGTCCTGGCCTCGTCGAGGAGGTCGGAGACCTGGTCCGCGAGCCGTCCCGCCGTGTTCGCGATCGACTCGAGCCCCGTCCGGCGTGCCTCGGGGTCCTCCCCCTGCGGACCCTGGAGTGCCTCGGCCCAGCCGTTGATCACGGTGATGGGGCTCTTCATCGCGTGCTCGACCTGCGCCGCGAAGCGGATGCGGTCCGCCAGTCGCTGCTCGGCGTACTCGGCGCGGGCCCGGGCCTGCTGCAGCGCGTGGTCGCGCTGGATCGCGGTCGCGATCATCTGCGAGAACAGCCGCAGCACCTCCACGACCCGCGGGTCGGCGTCGACCTTGCGTGGCGACGCCCCGCAGAGCGTCCCGTACGGCGGCCCGTCGTCGTCGACCTCCACCGGCACCGACACGAACGACTGGATGCCGAGGTCGCGCCCACCGGCACGGTGCCCCCAGGTCTCGGGGACCTCGGTGTTCCACGCCCGGTCCTCCTCGAGCGCGAGCTCGCAGAGGGTGTCGTGCCACGCGACCTGCACGCCCTCCGGGACCGCGAAGTCGTCACCGACGTTCCGCGCGATCTCGACGCGCTGGACACCGGCCTCCCAGTCGATCCGGGTGAGGTAGACCGACTCGAGCCCGCTCAGCTCACCGAGCATCTCCAGCAGCGGCCGCACCAGACCCGACAGCGCGCCGGGTCGGACCTGCCCACCGAGCTCGGCGAGCAGCGTCAGCGCCTCGTCCACGGACGGGACCACGTCGCGCTCGGAGCCAGTGGCTGTCACGTGTCGCCTCCGCATGTCGCGCACACGCGCGCGCTGCTGAATCTATCGAGGCGGACGTGCCACGGAGCCGGACGACGCACTCAGTGACCGAGCCGCCGGCCACAGTCCGCCAGGCACGCGACGAGCCCGTCGAGGTCGTGCGGGTCCGCCACGGCGAGGGGGTCCACGCCGTGGTCCCGCAGCGTCGCCTCGGTCACGGGGCCGATGGCCACGATCCCACCGCGGATCCCCCGTGCGCGGCCGGCCGCCACCAGCGCGTCCGCCATGGACGACGACAGCACCGGGACCAACTGCACGCTGCCGTCGGCCAGCAGCTGCGCGGTCGTCTCGTCGAGGTCGCGGCGCACCGTGCGGTAGGCGGTGACCTCCGTGACCCCCCAGCCTGCGGCGGTGAGCCGCTCGGCGAGCAGGGGTGTCGCGAGGTCGGCGCGGGGCAGCAGCGCCCGCGCCGCGCCCGCAGACGGACCGCCGATCGTGTCGGCCAGCCCCTCGGTCGTCGACACCTCGGCGACGACGTCCGCGCGGACACGGAGCTCGCGCTGCAGCGTCGCGGCGGTGCCGGGACCGACACAGGCCACGGTGGCGGCGCCGGCCAGCGCCCGCGCGTCGAGGCCGGCCGCGTCGAGGGCACGCGCCAGCGCCCGCACGCCGTTCGGGGACGTGAGACCGAGCAGGTCGTACGCGCCGTCGGCCAGCGCGCGGACGGCCTCGTCCATCGCGTCGAGGTCGCCGTCCGCGATGTCGAGCAACGGCGCCTCGAGGACGTGCGCACCCAGGTCGCGCAGCCGTGCCGTCAGGGCCGGCGCCTGGTGCGGGGCACGGTGGTTGCTGACCACCACGCCGCGCAGGGGCCAGCGGTCCCGCCAGTCCTCGGGTCCGACGACGTCGTCACCGACCACGGCGACGACCGGCCCCACGGCGGTGGCGTCCGTGAGGTCGCGCAACTGCATCGCGGTCGCGCGCTGGCCCGGTGTGCCGGCGCCCTCCACGAGGACGACGGGCGTGTGCGGGAGGTAGCCGCGGTTGGCCAGGCCCTTGCGCCACGCATCGAGGTCCGGCCGGTCGGCCGCCACCGTCACGATGTCGAGGCGACCGTCGCCCGGCTCGCGCGCCGTGCCCGTCCCGAGCCCGGCGGCCACCAGCGCAGCGTCGACCTCCCCCGTCGACGGGACCACCTCGACGGGCACACCGGCAGCGCGCAGCCGCGCGATGTCGCGCACGGTCGTCGGCGACGCCTGCACCGCCGTGGCCACGAGCTGGACCACCACCCGGCCGTCGAGGTCGAGGGACGCGGGCTCGAGCGACGCGAACGTCCCGTCCACGACGGTCCCGCGGACGAGCGGACCGAGGACGTCCGGCGGGAGCTCGGCGGGACGGCGCAGCTCGTCCGCGTGGGCGACGACCAACGCCGCACGGACCGACGTCACGCCCGGGTCGAAGCGCGGCACGGCCACGACGTACAGGACGCCCCGCTCCGGAGCCCCCCCGCCGACGCCCCGAAGGGCGTCGAGCAGCTCGGTCGCCGCGTCCACAGGTCCTCCTCGGTGCCGGCGGTCGCCGGACGCCGGACAGGTAACCCGGCCGACGCGG
>CAYMGL010000303.1:0-3169 GCA_964389945.1 uncultured Actinomycetota bacterium | reverse complement strand
GGTCGCCGTGGTCGTGGCGGGCATCGCCGTGAGCGCCGCTGCGGGCGCGATGTTCCTCAACGACCACGACCTGCGGCTGGTGCTGGTCGCCCTCGGCCTCGGCGTCGGTGCCGGTGTCGGTCTGGCCACGGGCATCGTCCGACCGCTGCTGCGGGACCTCGACCGGGTCGCCGCCACGGCCCGGCACGTCGCGACGGGTGCCCGTGGGGTGCGCACCGGGATCGAGCGCGAGGACGAGCTCGGCAGGACTGCCCGGGCGCTCGACCAGCTCGTCGCCGAGCTCGAGGAGGCCGAGGCCGACCGCGGCCGGGTCGAGGCGGCCCGGTCGCGCTTCCTGGCCGCGGTGGGCCACGACCTGCGCTCGCCGCTGACCGTGCTGAGCACGGGGCTGGAGGCGCTCGAGGACGGCGTGGCCGAGGACGTCCCGACGCTCGTGCGCACGCTGCAGCGGGAGACCGACCTGCTCGGCTCGCTCGTGGAGGACCTCTTCCTGCTCGCCCGGATCGAGTCGGACGGCCTGACGCTGCGGCGGGAGCGGCTGGACCTGGCCGAGCTGGCGGACGAGGCGGTCGAGGCGCTCGGGCCGGTCGCCGCGCGGCGCGGCGTCACGCTGCGCGCCACGGCCGAGACGGGCGCCCCGGTCGAGGGTGACGCCCGCGAGCTCGGTCGGGTGCTGCGCAACCTCCTCGACAACGCCGTGCGGCACGCGCCGCCGGACTCGACCGTCGACGTCGTCGTCACCGCGCCGGGCGAGCACGTCCGGCTGGTCGTGCTCGACGAGGGGCCCGGGTTCCCGGCGGAGCGGACCGACGAGGTCTTCGGCTCGTTCGTCCGGGGCGACGACGCACGCATCCGTGACGGCGCCGGTGCCGGCCTCGGCCTGGCGATCGCCCGGGGCCTGGTCACCGCGCACGACGGCAGCATCCGGGCCCGTCCCGGGCCGGGTGGTCGCGTCGAGGTCCAGCTGCCGGCTGCGCCGTGATCGGCCGCGAGCAGTTCCTGCAGCGACTGGCCGGACGCACCGGCCCCCGCGACCCCGACCTGCACGCGGCCTGGACCCGGTTGCCCGAGCACGAGCAGGACCGGCTGCGCCGCACCGCGACGGACCCCGACGCGGCCCGCCACCTCGACGACGACCTCGCCCGCGTGCTCGTGGACGCCCTGGCCGGTGATCGCGCCGCCCGGCGGCGGTGGGACCTCGCCGCACCCGTCCTGACCGCACTGCTCGTGCTGTCGACCGTCTGGGGCTTCGGTCGGGCCGCGTTCCCGGACGTCGCCGGCGCCTACCTCGTGCTCGGGCTGCTCGCCGGTGTCGCGACCACGCTGGTCGGCTGGCGCCGCGGTGCGGTCGCCCGGCAGCGGGCCCGAGCGGTCCGCCGGGTCCTGCGGCAGGCCTAGAGCGACGCCCGCCAGGCCGCGACGAGATCGGCCAGGGACGCGTCGAACACCGCACGGGCCGCCCGGTCGACCTGCGCCGTCGAGGTGCCCGGCCGCCCGACGCTGCCCTGGCCGACACCGCGGTAGAACGCACCGATCGCCTCGGTCCCGTGCTGGTCCGCGAGCCAGTCCACGAACGACCACGCCCGTTGGTAGCTGAGGAAGATGCTGTCGCGGTCGCCGGCGCTGAACTCGGCGTCGAGCGGCAGCGAGCCGGTCCAGTCGGTGTCCGCCAACGCGGACAGCAGGCTCGTGCCGGTCGTCGACTGCTGCTCACCGAGCACCTGGGCCACCCCCTCCTCCAACCACGACGGGACGTCGAGGCCGGACGACGGCCGACTCGCCGCGTGGATCAGCTCGTGCACGAGGATCCGCTCCCGGGTCGCCGACGACCGTGACAGGAACCGATCGGTGTTGAGCATGACGCGCGAGCCGGACAGCTCGATGGCGCTGCGCTCGATGATGGGCGTGGCCGTCGCGAAGGCCACGAAGTTGTCGAGGCCGAACGTCACGTGCAACAGCTCGGCGAGCTCCTCCTGGTCGGCGGGCACCAGCAGCGGCACGGCACCCGGCCAGTCCAGCGGCCAGCGCTCGTCGGCGGCCCGCAGGGCGCGCTCCGCCTCGTCGAGCACCGAGTCGACGCCTGCCTGCCCGGGGTGGTGCAGCGCCAGCAGCGACCCCCGGCGAGTGGCGACCACGGGTCCGTGGTCCCACAGGTGGTCGGCCGAGACCAGCCCGAGCCGCTCGGCGTCGGTGTCACCGGCCACCAGCCACCGACCGTCGTCGGTCGGCCGGATCGTCAGGTACAGCCGCTCCCGCAGCGGCCCGAGCTCGTCGAACCCCTCCAGCCCGTGCTCCTCGAGGACGTTGACGAGGAGCCCGCCGTCACCGGGGACCGTGGCGGTGGTCAGGTCCGCGCCGGAGCTGTCGAGCGTCAGGGTGTAGGAGCTGAACGGCACGTCCGCCATGGCCGCCGCGCGCTGCAGCCACCGCTGGCCGAAGGTGCCGTCCGGATCGGCCAGCCAGGGCCGCAGGGCCTCGCGGTCCCCGGCCAGGAAGGCGGCCGCGACGGCGTCGAGCGTGGCCGTGACCGCGGTCTCGGCATCCGCCAGCCGCGGCCGTCCGTCCGTGGCCCGCGGCGTGGCGTCGGGCGCCGGCGCGGCCGTGGGCGGCAGGCCCGACGCGGCGACGTCGCTGCCGGTGACCGGTGCGCAGGCCGCCAACGCGACGGCGAGGGCGGCCACGGCCACACGCACGTCGTCCTCCTCGTCCCGGTGTGGCATGGTGCCCGAGCGGGAACAGCCGCGCGGTCATGCCCTCGACCGTGACGTGGCACGTGCGGCAACCACGACGCGCAACGACGAAGGACACCATCGTGCAGGGACTGATCGAGAAGCTGACCTCACAGGTCGACATCACCGAGGAGCAGGCCAAGCAGGTCATCGACGTGATCGTCGGCGTCATCGACGACCGCCTCCCCGACGCCCTGGCCAACCCCGTCATCGAGGCACTCAAGGGCAACGACGACGCAGCCTCGCAGCTCGAGTCGGCCGCCGAGGGTGCGCTCGGCAGGCTCGGCGGGATGTTCGGCAACTGACCGGCCCCCGGACACCAGCGGCCCGGACCAGTGGTCCGGGCCGTGTGCGGTCTTGCCGTGGTGGGCGCGGGAGGTATCGAACCTCCAACCTCTGCCGTGTGAAGACAGCGCTCTAGCCATTGAGCTACGCGCCCG
>CAYMGL010000302.1:0-3170 GCA_964389945.1 uncultured Actinomycetota bacterium | reverse complement strand
GGTCGAGCACGTGCGCGCCCTCGCGGGTCTGGGACTTGGCCAGCCCCACCATCGCGTCCCAGTCCTCCTCGAGCAGCAGCTCCTTGAAGGCACGTGACCCGTTGGCGTTCGCCCGCTCGCCGATGACGAGGAACGAGGTGTCCTGCTCGATCGGGACGCTGGTGTACAGCGACGCGAGCGACGGGCGGAACTGCGTCTCGACGGGCTCGCGACCGTCGGTGACGAGCGTCGGGTGGACCCCGACGAACGGCACGTCACCGACGACGTCGCGGTACTCCGGCCGGACGAACTCGGCGCGGTCGAGCACGCGCGCACGCGGCACCAGCCCCTCGACGCGGTCCAGCAGCACGCGCAGGTGCTCCGGCGTCGTGCCGCAGCAGCCGCCGACGATGTTCACACCGAAGTCGCGGACGAACTCCTCCTGCGCGTCGGCCAGCCCCTCGGGGTCCAGCGGGTAGCAGGTGGCGCCGTCGACGAGCTCGGGGATGCCGGCGTTGGGCATCACCATGATCGGCAGCCGCGACTGGCGCGCGAGGGTGCGCACGTGCTCGCGCATGTCGGACGGGCCGGTCGCGCAGTTCATGCCCAGGACGTCGATGGGCAGGGCGTCGAGGGCGGCGATCGCCGCGCTGGGCTCGGTGCCCAGCAGCATGGTGTTGATGTCCTTCTCGACCGTGAACAGCACGATGATCGGGACGCGTCGCCCGAGCTCCGCGAAGACGTCGTGGCAGGCCGCCACCGCCGCCTTGGCCTGGAGCAGGTCGAAGCAGGTCTCGATGGCCAGCACGTCGGCGCCGCCGTCGAGCAGGCCGCGGACCTGCACGGCGTAGCCGGCCTCCATCGTCGGCACGTCGATGAAGTCGTTGGTCGTGGCGGGGTCCTTGCCCAGCGAGAGCGTCGGGGACCGCGTCCCGGGTCCGATGGACCCGACGACGAACCGCGGGCGGTCAGGCGTCGAGAACTCGTCGCACGCCTCGCGGGCCAGCGCCGCGGCCTGCCGGTTCAGCTCGTAGGCGTCCTCGCCCAGGTCGTACTCGTCGAGCACCCACGGCGCACCACCGAAGGTGTCGGTCTCGACCATGTCGACGCCGACCTCGAGGAAGGCGCGGTGGAACGCCCGGATCGCGTCCGGGCGGGTGCGGACCAGCACCTCGTTGCAGCCCTCGAGCGCCTCGCCGCCGAAGTCGTCCGGGCCGAGCTCGAGGTCCTGGAGGTACGTCCCGGTCGCCCCGTCGATCACGAGCAGACGTTCCCGCAGGGCAGCGAGGAACGGGTGGTCGGCTGGTGCGGGGAGCACGGGAGACACGGGTTCGGTCATGCTGGTCCCTGGTCGGGTGGTTCACGGACGCGCCCGGGGCGACGGGGCGCGGGACCGGGACTCCGGACCGCTGCGCGCAGACACGCTGCGCCGCACACGACGGTACCGGTGGTGGGCGTCCACCGACAGCGCGGGAGGGGTTCGGGGCGGACGGCGGTGCGGGTGGCCGGAGCGCACCGGCATGGCCGAACGCGTGCGCCCACGGCACCCTGTTGGCACCCCTCCGACGCCCGACCGCCGCCCCCGTGCGGCCGACCGAGGAGTCATGACCATGGAGGACGAGGAGCTGCGCCCCGCCGACGCGCTGCGTGCGCGTGCCGAGGCGACCGACCGTGCCGGCCGTTTCCAGCGGCGTCTTGCCGCGGTGGAGCGCGATCGCGCCCGCCGGCGGGTCGTGCGCCGCTGGGTCCGTGTGCTGTGGGTCGTGGTGGGCGCTGCGGCAGCGCCCGTCGCGGCCGTGGTCGTCGCCGCGGTCGTCCGTGCGTCCGCGCCCGGCGGCACGACCCTGCTCGTCGCGGCGCTCCTCGGGGCGGTCGTGGGGGGCGTGGCCCCGCCGGTCCGCGACGCGCTGGCGAGGCGTCGCGGGGCGAGCGCGTGGGACGCCTACCGCGAGCGCTACGTGTTGCTGGGTGACCCGTCGGCGGACGTGCGCGACGCCGACCGGCCCGAGCAGCAGCGCGGCGGCCCGCCGCCACCGCCCCCACGGCGCTGACGGGCGACGACCGGGTGCTGGGTACCGTCCAGCCGCGTCGCCGACCGAGGACCCGAGCGTGCGTCTGCGTCGTCGCCGTGAGCCCCTCCCCGAGGACCTGCTGCCTGCGTGGCAGGCGTTCCTCGACTGTGCCGCCGTGATCGAGGGCGGCCGGCGGACGCTGCTCGGCACGATGCCGGTCGGTCGCGTGGAGCCGACGCCCGTGGGACTCGGCGTGGACGCCATGGCCGCGGCGCTCGACGACGCGGCGGGCTGGATGGACGGCTGGCGCGTCGACCCGCTGCAGGAGGACTGGGAGGACTGCCGGGACGCGATGGCCGAGTCGCGGGCCAACCTGGACGAGGTGCGGGCGGTCGCGGCCGACACCGACGAGCTCGAGGAGCTGCAGGAGGCCGTCGGCGAGGTCATCGCGCCGCTGGACGCGTTCGCCGACGCCGAGCAGACGTGGCGTCGCACCTGGCGGATCCCGCGCGACCGGTGAGGCTGTAAGGGGCGTACCTGCCTGCGATCCTTACGGACTACGCTCGTGCCGCGATGAGGAGGAGGGCCGTGCGCTTCGACGTGGGGGCCAACCGTGCGGCCGTGCAGGCCGCCGAGCTCGTCAACCTGTGGTCCGACGGCGAGCTCGACGCCGCCGCCTTCGCAGCGGTCTACGACGTGACCGGCGTCCGCGAGGCGCTGGACGCGGACGCGCTGGACGACCTCGCACGCCTCGCGTCGGACCTGGCCGGTGTCTTCCGCGGCCCCGACGCCCGCGACGCCGTGAACGACCTGCTCGCCGAGGTCGAGCTGCGGCCGCACCTGACCGACCACGACGACCGCGGGCACCACATGCACTACGAGGCGGCGACCGCGGGCCTCGTGGAGCGCGTGCGGGCGAACACGCTGATGGGCCTGGCCGTCCTGCTGTGCGACGAGCACGACCGGATCGGGACGTGTGACGCCGACCGGTGCGAGCGGGCCTGGGTGGACACGTCGCGCAACGCCCGTCGCCGGTTCTGCTCGACGGCCTGCGCCAACCGCACCCATGTCGCGGCCCACCGCGCCCGTCAGCGGGACGACGCGTGACGGCCACGCGGACGGGCCGGCAGCTCGACCGGCGGATCCTCGCCCTGGCCGTCCCGGCGGTCGGCGCGCTGC
>CAYMGL010000301.1:0-3183 GCA_964389945.1 uncultured Actinomycetota bacterium | reverse complement strand
GGTGCGTCAGGTGGTGGGGGATGTTGCCGAGCAGGCGTTCGGTCCCCGAGTCCAGCCCCACGGTCCCGACGACGACGAGCGTCCCGGGCTGCTGCACGGCGAGGTTCTCCAGTGCCTCGCCGGGGGAGCCGACCGGGGTGTAGGTGTGCACGTCCTCGACACCGGCGCGCCGTGCCACGGCGGCGGCGTCCGCGACGACCTGCTGGGCCCACTGGGCCTCGCCGTACCACTCGGTGCTCCCGGCGGCCTCCTCCTTGGAGCGCGGGTCGGCGGTGTCGCGACGCCACGCCGTCACGACCAGGAGCGGCACGTCGTGGGCGAGTGCGAGTGCGGACGCGACCTCGACGGCACGGCTCGCGGTCCGCGAGCCGTCCGAGCCGACGGCGATGCGCTGCGGCGTGTCCATCACTGCTCCTCCTCGGCGACCTGGAGCTCGGACAGGAGCTCGAGGTCGTCCACCAGCCAGCTGCCATCCTGCTCCACCATCCGCAGCAGGGCCACCCGTTCTGTGCGTGCGAGCGGGTCGGCCTGCGGCCCGGTCACCACGAACTGCTCGACGACGACCACGACCGGGACGGTGTCGCCCTCGGCGTCACCGGTCAGCACGTCCTCGACGGTGCCGGTGGAGACCGCGTCGGACGCGACCAGCGCGGCGCGCTGCTCGGCGCCGAAGACCTCGTCGACCTCGGGGAGGAAGTCCTCGGTGGCGCCGCTGACGAGCGCGGCGTAGGTCGGTTCGAGGCCGGAGCTCGCGTCCCACGTGGACAGTGTCTGCACGTAGGCGACGGCCGCGTCCCGGGCCGCGTCGACCGTCGCGGCCGGCCCCGTGACGGCCCGCCACTGGACGACGGCGAAGCCGGCCACGACCGCGAGTGCGGCAGCGACGGTCCACGCGATCCATGCGCTCGACCGCGGCGTGGCCGCCGGGGCCGACGGGGCGGTGGGCGATGCGTCGGCATCGGGCCCGTCGTGGTGTTCGGCGTGGTCGACCATGCTCATCGGCGCCGCCGCAGCACCAGCGCGAGGCCGACGAGGAACGGTGCCGCGAGCAGCACGCCCCCACCGGTCGCCGCGAGCCCGCTGCCGCTGTCCGGATCGACCGTGCCGAGCTCCGGCGCCACGATCTGCTGGCCCTGTGCCCGGTCGCCGTCGACCAGTGGCGCGTAGTCGATCGCAGGTGCGGTCGGGTCCGGCGGCTGCGCGTCGGCCTGCCGCACGGCGTTCACGCCCAGGCCGAACGCCTCGCTGACGCAGGCGGCGCCGGGCCTGGTGACCGGTGTCGGTCGGGGCTCGGCGTAGCGCTGCCCGCCCGGGGTCTCGTCGAGCTGGAGGTCGATCCGCTGCCAGTAGACGCCCGTGTCGGGGTCCGGCTGGGCGAGGATCGAGAAGCCCTCCTGGAAGAAGAACCGGTGCAGCTGCAGGGCACGCTCGAACTCGTCGAGCTTGCCCGCGTACCGGTCGGGGTCCGTCCGGCCGGTCCACGTGGACTCGCCGGTCGCCATCCGGTTGAAGTCGGTCAGGTCGCCGAGCAGGCACCCGACGTTGGCCGACTGCTCCTCGACGAGGATCGTCGTCTCGGACAGCGCGACCGGACTGATGGCGAGCAGGTCCTCGATCGTGGGCTGCTCCTGCGCCAGCAGCTCGGCCAGCGCCGCGGCGTTGTCGAAGGTCTCGCCGAGGTCACCGGCCGAGTCGCGCAGGGTGTCGAGCACCTCGACGGTGTCGGCCTCGGTGAGCCGTTCCAGCGTCGGGATCCCGTCGACCAGTGTGCGGTTGAGGTCCAGCGAGTCCCGGTTGAGCTGCACCAGGGTCTCGCCGCGCCCCTCCAGGGCCAGCGCGAGCTCGCTGATCACGGTCGACAGGTCGTCGGTGTCGATCGCCGAGAACAGCTCGACGGTGCGCTCGAGCAGGAACGGGACCTCTGCCGGCACGACGGCCTCGAGCACCTCGATCTCGGCACCGGGCTCGGCCGCCGTCCAGTCCGGGCCGTCGGGCTGCAGGTCGACCGCCTGCTCGCCGATGGGGGAGCGGCGCAGCACCTGCACCGTGGCCGCGGCCGGCACCTCGAACTGCCGCGGGACCTCGAGCTCGATCTCGACGCCGCCCTGGGCCAACGACACGTCCGCGACCTGGCCCACGGCGCGACCGAGCACCGTGACCTCCTGGCCGGGCAGCACCCCGCCAGCCTCCGGCAGCACGACCGAGACGCGGTAGGGCTCCTCGAAGCCGCCCGACGTCGCGAAGCGCAGGAAGGACGCCATCAGCACGGCGAGCGAGAACAGGACCAACGCGAGCAGGTTGGTGCGGAGGCGTGCCGTGAGGCCGCTCATGGCGTCTCCTCCGACTCCGACGGGCACCGCACCTGTGGCTGCGGGCAGGGGTCCACCGTGGGGATCGGGCCCGGCCTGCCCGGGTTCGGCGGGGTGCAGTCCATGGACGGGTCGTCCTGCTGGTCCTGCTGGCCGCAGAGCACGAAGTCGCCCCAGATCTGCGCCAGCTCGTTGACCGCGCCGTCCGGCAGGTTCAGGTTGTGGCCGACCGTCTGGTCGAGCAGCGCCGCGAGGCGTCCCTCGAACCGGTTGACCTCCTCGAGGAGGATCCGGAGCCGACGGATGCTGTCGTCGGTCAGCTCGGCGTTGTCCTCGAGGATGCGCTCCCCGACGGTGGCGAGGCGCTGGAGGTCCGCGAGCGTGCGGAACAGCTGCTCGTCCTGCTCGTCGAGTGCCTCGGTGACCTCGGTCAGCAGCTCGAGATCGGCGGCGTTCGCCTCGGCGTCCGGTGCCAGTTCGGCCGTCAGCGCCGCGAGTTCGTCGATGACGCGGGTGATCGTGCCGCTGCCGCCCTCGTAGCGCGTCACCAGGACCTGGACGTCGTCGATCACCTGCCCGAGCAGCTCACCGCGGCCACCGAGCGCCTCCGCGCCGGCCTGGATCGCGGTCGCGAGCCGCTGTGCGGAGAGCCCCGCCAGCACGTCGGAGCCGGTGCCGACGAGGTCCTCGAAGTCCGTGACGATGCGCGTCGTGGCGATGACGTCGCCGTCGTCGAGCTGGCCGCCGCCGCCCTGGGGCCGCAGGTCGACGAAGCGCTCGCCGAGCAGCGAGGTCTTGGACAGCCACGCCTGGGTGTCCGCCGACAGCACCACGTCGGCGTCGACCTCCATGGTCACGCGGGCCATCTCGTCGT
>CAYMGL010000300.1:0-3209 GCA_964389945.1 uncultured Actinomycetota bacterium | reverse complement strand
CGTGCACGTGACGCCGTACTCGTTCTCGATGCCGAAGATGCGCTGGTGCACGTGGTGCCTTCGTCGGTCCCGGCGACCCTAACCCGCAAGCTCCCGCCTCGCCGCGACCTCCGTCAGCCCCGACCCGCATCGTGTGAGTGCCTCGCCCGAGATCTCGGGCGAGGCACTCACGCGAAGCTGTTCGACCTCAGAGGTCGAGGGCTGCGGCGGCGTCCTCGAGGAGGGCGATGTGGGCATCGACGTCGCCGTCGTGGCCAAGGCCGAGCGTGACGATCGAGGCGTGGCTGCCGCCGACCTCGTCCCACTGCTCGACGCGGTCGGCGACGGCGTCGCCGTCGTCGCCGCGGAAGCACCAGTCGGCCCCGAAGTCGTCGACGTCGCGACCTGCCTCGTCGAGCAGCGCGCTGACCCGCTCCCAGCCCTCCAGCGCACGCTGCGTCGGGCCGGCGAAGACGAAGCCGTCCCCCAGGGCCACGCCGCGCCGGTACGCCGGTTCGCTGAAGCCGCCGACCCAGACCTGCGGCGGCACCGGCGGTGCCGGCACGAGGGTCATCCGCTCGATGACCTCGTCGCCGACCCTGGCGGTCACGGCCTCGCCCGTCCACAGCTCGCGCAGCAGCGGGATCTGTTCGTCGAGGCGCGCGCCACGCTCGCCGAAGTCCTGCCCGAGCGCGTCGTACTCGGTCCAGTTCCAGCCCACGGCCACGCCCAGCCGCACACCGCCCGGCGCGAGCATCGCCAGGTCGGCTGCCTGCCGCGCCGCCAGCGCCGTCTGCCGCTGCGGCAGGATGAGGATCCCGGTGACGTACTCCAGCCGGGGGTGCAGCGCCGCCAGGTGGGCGAACAGCACCAGTGGCTCGTGGAACGGGTCGTCCTGCGTGTACGGCCCGACGAGTGCGGGCTCGCGGTCCGCGTGGTCGGCACCCAGCACGTGGTCGTAGGCGAGCAGGTGGTCGAAGCCGAGGTCGTCGACGGCAGCGGCGAAGGCGCGGACCGCGCCCACGTCACCACCGATCTCGATCTGTGGCAGTACCGCACCGATGCGCATCCTCAGGACCCTCCCAGGTACTCCTCGACGAGCGCCACGAAGCGCTCCTCGACCGTGTCGTCGTCGATGTCGACGCCCGTCGCACGGTAGGCCCCCGCCCATGGGCGGGGCGTCGGCAGGCCCCGTTGCAGGGCGACCCCGCGCCACAGCCGGCGCTCGTCCCGGGTGGGCGGTCGCCCCGGGCGCAGCTCGTCGACGCTGGCCTGGAGCTGCTCGCCGGCCTCCCGTCCGTGTGCCAGGCAGGTGTCGAACCAGAGGTAGGCCTCGTCCGCGAGCGGGTTCCCGACGGCCGCGCCGGGCCAGTCGAGCACCCCCGTCACGTCGGTCCCGTCCCAGAGCACGTTGCCCCCGTGCAGGTCCATGTGCACCAGGGACGTCCCGGCGTCGAAGGCGTCGACGTGCGCCGTCACAGCTGCCTCCAACGTCGGCACGTCGACCACCTCCGAACTGCCGGGCGGCCAGAAGTGCGTCGTGACCGCCTCGAGGTCGACGAGGTGCTTCAGCCCGGGCACGTCACGGCCGTCGACGGCCGCGAGGGCATGGAGGACCGTTGCCATCGCCCGTCGGCCGGCGTCGGACGCGAGGTCAGCGACGATCGTCCGACCCGGCACCAGGTCCAGCAGCAGGGCCGGCCTGCCGAGCACGCCGCCGTCGGGGTCCGTCCAGTGCACGGCCGGGACCGGCAGGCCGGCGCCCGCCGCTGCCCGGAGGACGGCCTCCTCGCGCCGCACGGTGACGGTGTCGTCGTTGAACTCCGGGAGCAGCTGCCGCAGCACGACGGCCGCGACCGGCGCGCCATCCAGGTCCACCCGGTGCAGGACCGAGCCGAGCCCCCCGGGCATCGGTTCTACCTCGCCCACCCGTGCGTCGGCCCACACGCCGGCGACGACCTCGTCCAGCGCAGGTCGTGCCGGCGGCACCGCCTGCGCCGCCGCCAGCACCGCCTGCCAGTCCACGTCAGTCGGCCAGCAGGTCGGCGACGACGTCCGCTTCGAGCCGGAAGAAGGTGCGGCGCGCCCGGGTCCGGTCGAGCCCGGAGACCTCCAGGTCCTCGGCGTCGATGTCGCGGCCGGCCACGGCCGACAGGGACGACACGGCGCACCGCACGGCGCCCTCCAGGTCGAGGTCCGGGCGCCAGCGCTCCCCCAGCGCGTCGTTGAGCGCGTCGGCCTCGCCCCCGATCGCGACGTAGCGGTGCTCGTCGCCGATCGAGCCGTCGTAGCGGATGTGGAACATGTCCAGCCCGTCGCCGCCGTTGACCTCGGCGATCAGCAGCTCCACCTCGTAGGGCTTCTCGCCGCCCATGAAGATCGCACCGAGCGACTGCGAGTAGGCGTTGGCGAGCGACTTGGCCGCCACGTCCTGCCGGGAGTACTGGTAGCCCTTGACGTCGGCGAGGCGGATGCCCGCGACGCGCAACGACTCGAACTCGTTGTACTTGCCGACGGCGGCGAAGCCGATCCGGTCGTAGATCTCGGAGGTCTTGTAGAGCGTGCGCGACGGGTTCTCACCGGCGAAGAGGACACCGTCGCTCCAGGTCACGGCGACCAGTGCGCGGCCGCGGGCGATGCCCTTCTGGGCGAACTCCGCCCGGTCCTTCATCATCTGTTCGGGCGCCACGTAGAACGGCTGTGCCACGGTGTGCTCCTGTCGTGTCGTGCGTCGCTGTGTCGGGCTGCTCAGTCGCGACGTGCCCGTCGGGCCTCACGGTCCTCGACGACCTCGTGCACGAGACCGGCCACGGTCTCCTCGTCGAGCTCGCTGTAGCCCGTCTCGTCGATGACGCTGACGATCGGGTAGATCCGTCGCACGAGGTCCGGGCCGCCGGTGGCCGAGTCGTCCTCGGCCGCGTCGAACAGGGCCTCGACGGCCAGCCGGGTCGCGGTGCCGACGTCGGCGTCCGGGTCGACGAACCGCTTGAGCGTCTGCTTGGCGATCATCGAGCCCGAGCCGGACGCGGCGTGGTCGGCGGCCCGGTACTGCCCCCCGATCGGGTCGTACTCGAAGATGCTCCCCTGGTTCGTGCCCGCCTCCACACCGGCGAACAACGGGACGACGACGAGCCCCTGCAACGCCATCGCCATGTTCGCGCGGACCATCCCCGCCAGCTTGTTGGCCTTGCCGTCCAGGCTGAGCGGGTCGCCCTCGACCTTCTCGTAGT
>CAYMGL010000299.1:0-3214 GCA_964389945.1 uncultured Actinomycetota bacterium | reverse complement strand
CCCCCGCCCGAGGACGCGCCCGACGAGGTCGTCGTCGTCCGGGACCGGCCGATCGAGCCGGCCATGGTCGGCGAGCAGGACGCGCTCTTCTGACCCGTTCCCACGGTTGCCAACGTCCGTGGTCGGGCGTCGGTCGGGGGCCTTCGTAGTGTCGTCGACACGTGCTCGGGGCTCGACTCCTGCTGCCGGGCACGTTCGACTCCCGACCACACGAGGTTCCACACATGGCAGTCCGTCTCGGCGACACCGCTCCCGACTTCACCGCCCAGTCCACCGAGGGCGAGATCTCCTTCCACGACTGGAAGGGTGACAGCTGGGCCGTCCTCTTCAGCCACCCGGCCGACTTCACGCCGGTCTGCACGACCGAGCTGGGCACGGTCGCCAAGCTCAAGGGCGACTTCGACGCCCGTGACACCAAGGTGATCGGGCTGTCCGTCGACCCGCTCGAGGACCACGAGGCGTGGTCGCAGGACATCGAGGACGTCCAGGGCACCGCGCTGAACTACCCGCTGGTGGCCGACCAGGACGGCTCGATCGCCGAGGCGTACGACATGGTCCACCCGAACTCGGACCCGAAGCTGACCGTCCGCTCGGTCTTCGTGATCGCGCCGGACAACACGGTCAAGCTGACCCTGACGTACCCGCCTGCGACGGGCCGCAACTTCGACGAGCTGCTGCGGGTCATCGACTCGCTCCAGCTGACGGCCGAGCAGGGCCTCGCGACGCCCGCGAACTGGACGAAGGGCGACCGGGTGATCATCTCGCCGTCGATCGACGACGAGACGGCCACGGAGCGCTTCGGCGACTTCGAGGCGGAGAAGCCCTACCTGCGCTGGACCGAGGACCCCTCCGTCGCCTGACCTGACGAGCGGCCCTGACGCGACGCCCGGCCCCTGCGGCCGGGCGTCGAGCCGTCAGCGGAACTCCTGCGCACCGCCGCGCGATCGGGGACACTCGACGGATCGCTGGGCTTGGAGGGCTCCCGTGTTCTCGAACCGCACGCTCTGGGGACTGCAGATCGTGCTCGGCATCTACTTCATCTTCGTGGGTGTCCAGCACTTCATCGTCCCGGAGGGGCTGCCCGAGATCATGTCCTGGATGTACGAGCTGTCCGACACGCTGCACGTCGTGTCCGGGACGGCCGAGATCCTCGGGGGCCTGGGCCTGCTCCTGCCGGGGCTGACGAAGATCCAGCCGCAGCTGACGACCTACGCGGCTGCCGGCCTGGTGCTGGTCATGATCGGCGCCGCGACCTGGCACATCACGACCGGCACCAGCACGGCGTCGGTCGGCTCCAACGTCGTCCTGGGAGCACTCTGCGCGTGGGTCGCGTACGGCCGGGCGGTCCGCACCCCGCTGGGCGACAGGGAACCGACGGCCACGACCTGAGGCCCGAGGGGCGGCGTACCGTCGCCCCATGCGGACGCGTCAGCTCACCCTCTCCGGCCCGCTGCACCTGCGGCAGACGGTCGCGCCGCTGCGTGTCCACCTCGGCGACCCCACCATGCGCGTCAGCCGGGACGAGGTCGTGCGTTCGACCCGGACGCCCGACGGCCCGGCCACGCTGGCCGTGAAGGTGTTCGCCGACCGGCGTGTCGAGGCCGGCGCCTGGGGCCCCGGGTCGGACCACGTCCTGGACACCCTCCCCCGCCTGCTCGGCGAGGAGGACGACGCCACCGGCTTCCAGCCCGAGCTGCACCCGGCGGTCGCGCGGGCCCACCGCCGCAACCCCGGCCTGCGGATCAACGCCACCGGCGACGTCGAGGACGTGCTGGTGCCGAGCATCCTCGGCCAGCGCGTCACCGGCGGCGAGGCGACGGCCGCCTACCGCGGGCTCGTGCGCGCCCACGGCGAGCCCGCACCCGGACCGCACGACGACCTGCTGCTGCGCCCCCCGGCGGCGTGGTACGTCGCCGAGCCCGAGCACACCTACCGCCGCCTGGGCGTGGAGCTGTCCCGGGAGCGGACGATCCGGGCTGCCTGCCGTGCCGCCGCCCGGCTCCAGGAGGCCGCCACGATGGCGACCGAGGACGCCACCGCGCGCATCTGCAGCGTGCCCGGCCTCGGTCCGTGGACGGCGTCACTGGTCCAGCGCATCGCCTTCGGCGACCCCGACCCGGTCGAGATCGGCGACTACCACATCCCCAACGCCGTGGCCTGGGCGCTGGCGGGCGAGCCACGCGGCACCGACGAGCGCATGCTCGAGCTGCTCGAGCCGTGGCGCGGCCAGCGCGGTCGCGTGGTGCGGCTGCTGAAGATCGCCACCGGCGGGGCACCGAAGTTCGGCGCGCGCCAACGGGTGCACAACAGCCGCACGATGACGCGGCCATGGGGCCGCTGACCGGGTGAACCGGCGCGCTCGTGGCACGTCCAGGGTCCGCCACCGCGCCCAACGACTGGAACCCGCTGTGACGACGACACTGACCCACCGCGACGTGACCGTGCCCCGCCTCGGCGTCGGCACGTGGGAGCTGACGGACGGCGACGCGTACGACAGCGTCCGCGCAGGTCTCGACCTCGGCTACCGCCACGTCGACACCGCCGCCGCCTACGGCAACGAGGAGGAGGTCGGTCGGGCGATCGCCGACAGCGACGTCGACCGCGACGACCTGTTCGTGACGACCAAGGTCTGGATGGAGGACGCGGCACCCGTCGACGTCGAGCGCGCCACGGGCGAGTCGCTCCAACGCCTCGGCCTGGACCACGTCGACCTGCTCCTCATCCACTGGCCGTCCGACGCCGCGTCGATCGAGTCGACCGTCGAGGCCCTCGCGGCCCAGCAGTCGCACGAGCGCACGCGGATGATCGGCGTGAGCAACTACACCGCTGCGCAGTTCCAGCGCGCGGCCAAGGTCGCGGACGTCGCGACCAACCAGGTCGAGTACCACGCGCTGCTGTCGCAGGAGACCGTGCTCAACGCCGTGCGCAGCGAGAACGCCTTCCTGACCGCGTACTCACCGCTCGCCCACGGAGCGCTCTTCGACGACGACGCGGTCGGCAAGATCGCCGCGGAGGTCGGCGCCTCGGTCGCGCAGGTCGCGCTCGCGTGGCTGCTGGCCCAGGACGACGTCGTCGCACTGCCGCGGTCGAGCTCCCGGGAGCACCTCGAGGACAACCTCGCGGCCCAGGACCTCGAGCTGAGCGACGAGCAGCTGCAGACGCTCGACGACCTCCCCAAGGACCGGCGCCAGATCGACCCGCCCTTCGCGCCCGA
>CAYMGL010000298.1:0-3220 GCA_964389945.1 uncultured Actinomycetota bacterium | reverse complement strand
AGACCCTGCTGCGGTCCGTCCGGCGCGAGCTGCACCGCCTCGTCGGGGAGGTCCTCGAGGAGCGGGAGCCCGACGCGGTGCACGACCTCGCGCGCCACTTCGCCGAGGCCGACGACCCCGACCGCGCCGTGCCCTACCTGGTCGCGGCCGGCGAGGCCGCCTTCGCCGCGTTCGCGCGAGCCGACGCCGCCGCCTACTTCCGGCGGGCGCTGGACCTGTGGGCGCCGCCGATGGGGCTCGAGCTCGCACGGCGGGCACACGAGGGCCTCGGCAACGCGCTGACCTACCTCGGTGACATGGACGGGGCCGAGGCGACCTTCGCCGAGATGCTCGAGTTCGCGCGTGCGCACGGCGACCCGATCGGTGAGGTGTCGGCGCGCAACAAGGCCGGGATGGTCCTGCTGATGACCGGCAGGACCGACGAGGCCGAGGCGTCGATGCTCGCGGCGAAGCGGCTCGCCGAGGACGCCGGCAACCGCTCGGGCGTCGCGGAGTTCCACGTCGGCTACTGCGTGCTCAACGTGACCCAGGGGCGACTCGACGAGGCCGAGCGCCACCTGGGGGAGGCGGCCGAGGTCTGCTTCACCCTCGATCCGCACCATCGCAACTTCGGGCTGTTGCACTACTCGGAGAGCATCATCTACCAGGCCCGCTTCGACGAGGCCGAGGCTGCGGTCCAGCGGGCACGCGCGCAGGCCCAGCTCGACGAGGACCACGCCCACGTGGCCGGCTCCTGGTACGCCGAGAGCCTGCTCGCCCTGTTCCGTGGTGACGTCGCCGCTGCCCGGGACCTGGCGACGACCGGGTTCGAGCTGGCCGACCGGGTCGCGGCGATGGACGTCGCCTCCGGCGCTGCCTGGGTGGCGGGCAGCGCGTGCCTGCAGCTCGGTGAGCTGGACGCGGCCGCGCGCCACTTCCAGGAGATGGTCGACATCGTCGAGCGTGGCGGCCCGGGGTTCCTGGTCGCCGCTGGACACGTCGGCCTGGCCACGCTGGCACTGTGGACGGGCGGCCCCGACGACCCGGTCGTCGACGAGCAGATCGCGGCAGCCCGGGAGGCCGTCGGGAACCCGCTCGGGGCGGCCGCCGCCACGGCCGTCTGGGCCGGCATCGGCGCCGACCAGCTGCTGCGCGGTGACGTCGAGGGTGCCGAGGCCGCCCTCGCCGAGGCCCATGCCTCGGCGTCGGCGATGTCGAAGCTGATGGCGCCGGAGCTGCTGCTGTGCGGCGCGACGATCGCCCTCGCGCGCGGTGACGTGGACCGGGCCCGGGGCCGGTTCGACGAAGCGCTGGGCCGCATCGACGAGACCGGCCTCGGCCTCTTCCGTGGCCGGGCACTGCTGGGTCGAGGGCTGGTGGCCGCGGCCGACGGCGACCACGACGAGATGGCCGCCCTGTTCGCTGCGGGGGAGCAGGAGGCCCTCGACCGGGGCCTGCGGCTGGATGCGATCGTGATCCAACGGTCGGCCGCCGAGGCACTGGAGCAGGCCGGGCTGACCGAGACCGCCGGCCGGACCCGCGCCCGGCTCTCGGAGACCGTCGCCGACGTCGTCGCCCGGATCGACGACCAGGACCGCCGCCGTGGCTTCGTCCGGTCGAACGCCGTGGTGGGGTGGTGACCATGGGGTTCCGCTTCGTGTTCATGGCCGACTGCCAGCTCGGGTGCTACGCGAGCTTCTCCGGCATGGACGAGGCCGAGCTCGAGCGGCTCGCCGCGCGTGGCATGGTCGTGCCCACCACCCCGGCGACCACGGGGTTCGCCTGGGACGCCGACCGGTACCGGGAGGCGGTGGCCGCCGCGAACACGCTCGACCCGGCCTTCGCCGTGATGGGCGGCGACATGGTCGACGACCCCGCGGACCCGGACCAGTACGCGGCCGTGCTGCGCATCACCGACGGGCTGGGCACCCCCATGCACTGGGTCCCGGGCAACCACGACATCGGTGCGGACACCAACGTCCCGACGGCGGCGAGCATGGCCCGCTACCGGCAACGGTTCGGACCGGACCACTACGCCTTCGAGCACGACGGGGCGACGATCGTCGTGGTCGACACCGTGGTGTGGGTCCACGCCGACGCCGTCGCGGGGGAGTGGGCGTCGCAGCTGGCAGCGCTGCGCCACGAGCTGGCCATGGCTCGCGCCCGGCCCGGCCCCACGATCGTGTGCGGCCACCACCCCCTGTTCACGGTCGCGCCGGACGAGCCCGACGACTTCTGGAACGTCCCGCTGGCCCGGCGCATGCTCCTGCTCGACCTGCTCGTCGACCACGGCGTCGACCTCTATCTCTGCGGGCACTGGCACCGGTGCGGCGGTGGCCGGTACCGCGGCCTCGAGGTGGCGGTCACCGGTCCGGTCGGCTACCCGCTGGGCGCCGATCCGTCGGGCTTCCGCGTCGTCGATGTCGGGGACGACGGCGTCCACCACGAGTACCGTCCGCTCGCTGGCACGGAGGTCGGTTGACATGGCCAAGCCCACCATCCTCGCCCTCGACGACGACCCCCAGGTGCTCGCGGCGGTCCGGGCAGACCTCCGCAGCCGCTATGCCCGGGACTACCGGATCGTGGCCGAGACGGCCGGGGCCGAGGCCCTCGCGACCGTCGAGCAGCTGGCGTTGCGGGGCGACGAGGTCGCCCTGTTCCTCGTCGACCAGCGGATGCCACACCTCAGCGGCACCGACTTCCTGCTCGCCGCCATGGAGCACCACCCCCGGGCCCGACGGGTGCTGCTGACCGCCTACGCGGACACCGATGCCGCGATCCAGTCGATCAACGAGGTCGGGCTGGACCACTACCTCCTCAAGCCGTGGGACCCACCGGAGGACACGCTCTACCCCGTGCTCGACGACCTGCTGGCGGACTGGGCGGCGAACCGGCCTGCCACCTTCGACGGCGTCCGGGTGATCGGGACCCGCTGGTCCGCCGCGACCCACGACGCCAAGGACTTCCTCGCCCGCAACCAGGTGCCCTACCGGTTCCTCGACGTCGAGCGCAGCAGCGAGGCGCAGCGGCTCCTCGACATGGTCCCCGAGGACGAGCGTGCGCTCCCGGTCGTGCTGTTCCCGGACGGCAGCGCCGTCAGCCAGCCCGCCAACCGCACCCTCGCCGAGCACGTCGGGCTGCAGGTGACGGCCTCCGCGCCGTTCTACGACCTGACGGTCGTGGGCGCCGGTCCCGCCGGGCTCGCCGCCGCGGTCTACGGCGCGACCGAGGGGCTCGACGT
>CAYMGL010000297.1:0-3244 GCA_964389945.1 uncultured Actinomycetota bacterium | reverse complement strand
CCGCTGAGGAGACGACGATGAAGATCATCCTCAAGGAAGAGGTCGACAACCTCGGTCTCGCCGGCGACATCGTCGAGGTGGCGGACGGCTACGGCCGCAACTACCTGATCCCCCGCGGCAAGGCGATCCTCGCCACGCCCGGTGCGGAGAAGGAGGCCCAGGCCCTGCTGCGCTCCCGCAAGGCGCGCGAGGCAGCGACCCTGGACGACGCCAAGGCGATGAAGGACGTGCTCGAGTCGCGCACCCTGCGCATCGAGAAGCGCGTCGACGAGCGTGGCCACCTGTACGGCTCCGTGACCCGTGGCGACGTCCACGACGTCCTGCGCGAGCGCGGCCACGACATCAAGGCCAAGCGCATCGACTTCGGCAAGCCGGTCAAGGAGATCGGTGAGTACGAGGTCGAGGTGCAGGTCCACCCGCAGGTGATGGCGACCGTGACCTACGAGGTCGTGGACGTCGAGGGCGAGGTGACGCTGGAGTCCATCGCTGCGGCCGCGCAGGCCGAGAAGGACACCGGTCCGCCGCTCCTCGACGAGGACGGCAACCTCATCACCGAGCCCGCCGAGGGCGAGGCCGAGGAGGTCGACAGCACCGACGTCGAGGCACTGGCTGCCCAGGCGCTCGAGGCTGCCCGGCAGTTCGAGGCCGAGGCCAGCGAGGCGCTGGACGACGACGAGGACGCCGACGCGTCCGACGAGACCGATGGTGACGAGGAGGAGTGATCCTCCCCACACCGACACGACGCCCGACCTGACCAGGTCGGGCGTCGCTCGTTCAGCGGCGCTTCGAGGCGCAGGCCACGCACAGCGTGGCCGTCGGCAGTGCCTGCATGCGGGCACCGGCGATCTTGTCGCCGCACGACTCGCAGACGCCCCAGGTGCCAGCGTCGAGTCGCCGCAGGGCGGCCTCGATCTGCGTCACGCGCTCGTTGCGACGCTGCCGTTCCCGGTCCTCGGTGAACTGCTCGATCCGGGTCGTGGCGACGTCAGCGACGTCGGCGGTGTTCCCCACGACCTGGTGCTGCGGGACGAGACCCTCCAACAGCTGCTCCCGTTCACGCTCGAGCGCGGCGCGGACGTGTGCGCGGGTCCTGGCCATGCCTGCATGCTCCTGCGAGGGTCCGCGTTCAGTACCACGTTGCTCCTGTGAACACACGCACGCGCGTGCGGCCGGTCGGGTCACGTGTCCGCTTGGCGCACTGTGGGTGAATCCGTGGAGAACCTGCGGCGCTGTGGGCCACAGCCGCCTCGCCCACAGGCTGTCCACGGACCAGGGGTGCTTGTCCACAGGCACTCCACACATGACCGGGCGTCATGCACAGCGCTGTCCACAGGTTCTCCACGCCTCCGTCGGTCCCGCTGAGGAGCCTGGATCGCGTCTGTCACACCCCCTCCGTACGGTCGGTCGGCGGACGTGGAGAGGACACCGGGACGTGGACGCGCAGGGGGGTCCTGACATCGACCTGACAGGGCTGGAGCCGCCGATGGACCAGGGTGGCCACGACGGCGCTCCACCGCCCGACGACCGGTGGGACGGGCCGCGTCGCAACGGCCGAGGACGACAGCACGACCGCGTCCCGCCGCACTCGCTCGAGGCCGAGGTGTCGGTGCTCGGGGCGGCGATGCTGGCCCAGCACGCCGCCTCCACCGTCACCGAGGTCCTCGGTCCCGAGGACTTCTACCGCTCCGCGCACGGCGTGGTGTTCGAGGCGATCCAGGCCCTGGTCGCGAGCGGTACCGCCGTGGACACCATCTCCGTCCTCGAGTGGATCCGTGACCGCCACCGCGTCGACGAGATCGGCGGCCCGGCGGCGGTGACCGACCTGGTCGCCGCGACGCCGACGTCCGCCAACGCCGAGTACTACGCCAACGTCGTCCGTGAGAAGGCGCTGCTGCGCCGGCTGATCGAGGCCGGCACGAACGTCGTCAAGATGGGCTTCGAGGACACCGAGGACCCACTGGAGACGGTCGGCCGGGCGGAGAACGAGATCCTGCGCGTCTCGGACCTCGGTGCCAGCAGCGAGTACTCGTCGCTGTCGGAGCTGCTCGTCCCCGCGTTCAAGCGCCTCGAGCAGCTCAGCCAGGACAACTCCGAGGTCACTGGCCTCGCGACCGGTTTCGACGACCTCGACCGACTCACGGCGGGTCTCCAGCCCGAGAACCTGATCATCATCGCCGCGCGCCCGGCGATGGGGAAGTGCCTGACCGGCGACGCCCGCATCCGGCTCTCCGACGGCTCCACCATGGCGCTGCAGGAGGTCGTCGAGCGGGGTGAGCGGGGCGAGCGTGTCGAGCTGCTGGCGTACGACGACACCGCCAACCAGCTCGTGCCCGTCGCCCCGACCGAGTTCCACGACAACGGACGCATGACCGTCCACGAGCTGCGGACCGAGGCCGGCCGCGAGCTCACGGCCACCGCGAACCACCCGTTCCTGACGCCCTGGGGCTGGCGTCGCCTCGACGAGCTGCAGCCCGACGACCGCATCGCCGCGACCGTGTCCCGGTTCGAGCCGTCGTCCTCGACCACCGGTGCCCTCGGACAGGGCGGCTCCCTGGTCGCCGCGCCGCCGCGCCTCGACGTGGTCTGGGACCGCGTCGCCAGCATCACGACCGTCGGGACCGAGCAGGTCTACGACGTCACCGTGCCGATCCTGCACAACTTCGTCGCCAACGACCTCGTGGTCCACAACAGCTCGTTCTCGTTGAACCTCGCCCAGTACGTGACGGTGTCACTGCAGAAGCCGGCGATCCTGTTCAGCCTCGAGATGAGCAAGATCGAGATCGTCAACAGGATGCTGTCGGCCGAGGCCGGCATCGACTCCAAGCGGATCAAGACCGGCCGGTTCGACGACCGCGACTGGCGACGCCTGTCCGATGCCCTCGGTCGGCTCAGCGAGGCGCCGCTGTTCATCGACGACACGCCCTCGATCTCGATGCTCGAGATCGCGGCCAAGTGCCGGCGTCTGAAGCAGAAGCACGGCCTCGAGCTCGTGATCGTCGACTACCTGCAGCTGATGCAGTCGCACCGCAACGTCGACTCGCGGCAGCAGGAGGTCGCCGAGATCTCCCGTGGGCTGAAGATGTTGGCCAAGGACCTCGGCGTGCCGGTCATCGCGCTGTCGCAGCTGTCGCGCCAGCCCGAGTCCCGGGTCGACAAGCGCCCCATGCTCGCCGACCTTCGTGAATCCGGCTCCATCGAGCAGGATGCGGACATCGTGGGGTTCATCTACCGCGACGAGGTCTAC
>CAYMGL010000296.1:0-3298 GCA_964389945.1 uncultured Actinomycetota bacterium | reverse complement strand
CGCATGTTGCAGCGGTCGGTGACCGACAGCCGCAGGTCGCGCAGCTCCCGGCCGAACGCGTCGGTGGGCAGGTTCCTCACGACCGGCAGCGTACGACGGGGCCGCACCTACGCTGACGTCCACACGAGGCCGGAGCGACGATGACGAGCGACGAGCGACGCGACGTCGTGGTCCTGACCGTGTCCGACAGTGCCCACCACGGCGCGCGCGAGGACACCGCCGGCGACGCGCTGGCGGGGCTCCTGGCCCGCGCCGGCTGGACCGTCACCCTCCGCCGGACGGTCCCCGACGAACGCGACCGGATCGAGGCGGCGCTCCGCGACGCTGCCGCGGACGGGGTGGCCCTGGTGGTCACCACCGGCGGGACCGGCCTGTCCCCGCGCGACGTCACGCCCGAGGCGACCCGCGCCGTCGCCGACCGGCCCGTCCCCGGCCTCGCCGAGCGCATGCGGGCCACCGGACGCGAGATCACGCCGATGGCGGACCTGTCGCGCGCCGAGGCCGTGGTGGTCGGCTCGACGCTCGTGCTCAACACGCCGGGGAGCCGCAAGGGCGCGGTCGAGAGCCTCGAGGCCGTGGTCGACCTGCTGCCCCACGCCGCCCAGCTGCTGCGCGGTGCGACCCAGCAGCACCCCCCGGGCCACGGCAGCGAGGGCGTCGCCAACGTCCCGGCCGAGGTCGAGGGCATCGACGCCAACGCAGCGACCCACCAGCACGCACACGACCACGACCCGAGCCACGACCCCGAGGACCCGTGCCACCTCGCGCACACCGAGGGTGTCCCCGAGGACCGCCGGCCCGGGACGCTCGTCTGCGTCTACGCATCGCCGCTGTCGGCGTTGCTGCTGTCGTGGGGTCGCGACCTCGGCTACCGCCGGCTGGTCCTGGTGGAGCCCACCGACCGCAGCCACCACGCGGTGCGCCACGCCGACGAGATCGTCCCGAGCGTGACCGCGGCCCGCGTCGACGACGACAGCGACGTCGTGGTCACCGACCACGACCGGGACGACATCGTCGAGCTGTGCGCCCAGATGCTCGACAGCGACGCCCGGTGGCTCGGCCTGATGGGCTCCAAGCGCCACGTCGGGCCGCACGTCGAGGGGTTGCGCGAGGCCGGGTGGAGCGACGACGACATCGAACGCATCGAGCGTCCGGTCGGGCTCGACATCGGGTCGCGCACACCACCGGAGATCGCGCTCGCGATCCTCGCCGGGGTCGTCGCCGACCGCAACGGGAAGCGCTGACACATGACCACGCTCGTCCTCGACTGCCCACCGTCGCGATCCCTGGAGGAGTACGTCGCCAACGGCGGCGGTCGCGCCCTCGAACGGGCCCGGGACGCAGGTGCCGAGGACGTGCTGGCCGAACTCGAGGCGGCGAACCTCCGGGGGCGTGGCGGCGCGGCGTTCCCCACCGCAACCAAGTGGCGCTCCGTCACCGAGCACGCAGCCGAGACCGACAGCGACGTCCACGTGGTGGTCAACGCCGCCGAGGGCGAGCCGGGCACGGCGAAGGACCGCGCCCTGCTGCGCCACGACCCCTACCGCGTCCTGGAGGGGCTGCTGGTGGCGATGGAGACCACGGGCGCGGCCGCGGGCTGGGTCGGGATCAAGGAGCGGTTCGTCGAGGTCGAGGCGGTGGTGGCCGCACGCGACGAGCTGCGCGAGGCCGGCTGGGCCCACGCCGACCGCGTCCGCATCGCGACCGGTCCCGACGACTACCTCCTCGGCGAGGAGTCGGGGCTGCTCGAGGTCATCGAGGGCAACGCGCCCCTCCCCCGCATCCTCAAGCCCTACGACCGCGGCGTGTTCGGCGACGAGGACGGCGCGCAGCCGAACCCGACCGTCGTCAACAACGTCGAGACCTTCGCCCACGTCGTGCGCATCCTCGAGGCGGGCGCGGACGCGTTCCGCAGCCACGGCACCGACGGGCACCCCGGCACGATCGTGGCGACCGTGACCGGCGACGTCGCCGACCCGTGCGTCGTGGAGGTCGGCACGGACACGACGCTGCGCGAGCTGCTGGCAATCGCCGGGGCCGACACGGTGAAGCTCGTCGCCTCCGGCGTGTCCGTCCCGCTGCTGACCCCGGCCCACCTCGACCTGCCGCTCGACACCGACATCCTCACGAAGGCCGACGCGGGCCTCGGCAGCGCGGGCTTCGTGGTCTACGACGAGGACCGCTCGGCCGTCGCCGTGGCGCGCTCGCTGGCCGCGTTCCTCGCGCACGGCTCCTGCGGGCAGTGCACGTCCTGCTCGACGGGCACGGCCGCGGCGCTCGCGGTGCTCGACGCGCTCGTGGCGGGCACCGCCGACCCGAACGCCGTCGATGCGCTGATCGCCCGGGCCGAACGGGCCGACGAGGCCGCCCGCTGCTTCCTGCCGACAGGCGCGCAGTGGGTCCTGCTCTCGGCCGTCCAGCGGTTCGGCGACGACTTCCGCGACGCACGCGAGCACGGGGTCACCGACGGACGCGACTACCCCGTGCCGGTGCTCGACCTCGACGACGACGGGGTGCCGGTCGTGCGGCCCTACCCGGTCTGAGACCACCCGCCTGATGTGCGGCCGCCGCGCGACGCGCCGTAGGCTCCACGGCACCTCCCCTCACGACCGGCAGGAGTGCCCGTGCCCGCGATCATCCACTACGAGTCCGACGCCGACCTCTCGATCATCCAGGGTCGCAAGGTCGCCGTCCTGGGCTACGGCTCGCAGGGCCACGCCCACGCGCTGAACCTCAAGGAGTCCGGCGTCGACGTCCGCGTCGGCCTGCGCGAGGGGTCCTCGTCGACCGCCGAGGCCGAGGCCGCCGGGCTGGAGGTCATGACGCCGAACGACGCCGCTGCGTGGGGCGACGTGGTCGTCGTGCTCGTGCCCGACGAGCACCAGCAGGCGCTGTGGGAGGGCGGCGTCGCCGACGCCATGGAGGACGGCGACGCCCTCGTCTTCGGTCACGGCTTCAACATCCACTTCGGCTACATCGAGCCGCCCGCCGGCTGCGACGTGTTCCTCTGCGCTCCCAAGTCGCCCGGCCACATGGTCCGCCGTCTGTACGAGAGCGGGCAGGGCACCCCGGGCCTCATCGCGGTCCAGCAGGACGCGACCGGCAGCGCGTGGGACCTCGCCAAGTCGTACGGCGCCGGCATCGGTGTCGCGCGCGCCGGGATGATGGAGACCACCTTCAAGGAGGAGACCGAGACCGACCTCTTCGGTGAGCAGGCGGTCCTGTGCGGCGGCACCTCGCAGCTGGTCCTCCAGGGCTTCAAGACCCTGGTCGACGCCGGCTACCAGCCCGAGATCGC
>CAYMGL010000295.1:0-3304 GCA_964389945.1 uncultured Actinomycetota bacterium | reverse complement strand
ACGCCGTTGCCGCACATCTCGACCGGGGCGCCGTCCCCACCGTTGCGGTAGTCCATGAAGACGTGGCCGTCCTCGGACGGTGCGAGGCGCAGGACGCCGTCGGCGCCGATGCCGAACCTGCGGTCGCACAACGCGACGACCGTCTCAGCAGACAGGTCGAGACGACCCTCGGGGTCGGGGAGGACCACGAAGTCGTTGCCGGTGCCGTGCGCCTTGTAGAGCTCCATCGGTCGGAGGGTACGGCGGCCCGTGCGGCGTCAGTCGATGACGACGGCCCCGTCGTCCGCCAGCCGCGCGAGCTCGTCCTCGCCGAGTCCGAGCACACGCTGCAGCACCTCGGCCGTGGCACCGCCGAGCGCGGGTGGCGGGAGGTCTCGTGCGGCCGCGGCGAGCGGTCCCAGCGGGTTGCCCAGCAGTTCGACCGGCCCGTGCGGCCCGTCGACGGGCACGCGCAGGCCGCGGTGCACCGTCTGCTCGTCGGCGAGCGCTGCCGTGACGTCGTTGACGGGGGCGGCCGGCACGCCGGCGGCGGTCAGCACGTCCACCCACGCCGTTGCGGAGCGCACCGCCAACGCCTCGCTCAGCAGCGGGACGAGGTCGTCGCGGTTGGTCACGCGGTCGGCGTTGGTCACGAAGCGGGGGTCGCTCGCCACGCCCGGGACACCGAGGGCGTCACAGCACCGGGCGAACTGGTCGTCGTTGCCGACAGCGATGACCACGTCGCCGTCCGCCGTCGGGAACGCCTGGTACGGGACGATGCTGGGGTGTGCCGACCCCCGACGCGGTGGGCTCTCGCCGGTGACGAGCGCGGCCTGGGCGACGTTGACCATCGACGCCAGACCGACGTCGAACAGCGCGAGGTCGACGTGGCAGCCCTCCCCCGTCGCATCGCGCCGGCGGAGCGCTGCCAGCACGGCCGTCGCCGCGTGCAGCCCGGTGAGGACGTCGATGAGCGCGACACCGACGCGGGCCGGCGGGCCGTCGGCCGGTCCGGTCATGGCGAGCAGTCCGGTCATGGCCTGCATCACGAGGTCGTAGCCAGGTTCGCTCGCCCGGGGTCCGCTCTGCCCGTAGCCCGTGATCGACACGTGGACGAGCCGGGGGTTCCGTTCGCGCAGCCGTTCCGGGCCGAGGCCGTACCGCGCGAGGTCGCCGACCTTGAAGTTCTCGACGACCACGTCCGCGCTGCTCGCGAGGTCGGCGACGAGGGCCGCACCCGCCGGCCGCTTGAGGTCGACGGCGAGGCTGTGCTTGCCGCGGTTGGCAGCGAGGAAGTAGGCCGCGTCCTCCCCGACGAACGGCGGTCCCCACCCACGGGTGTCGTCGCCCGACGGCGGCTCGACCTTCCACACCTCGGCCCCGAGGTCGGCCAGCACCTGCGTGCAGTACGGGCCGGCCAGCACCCGGGACAGGTCCAGCACACGGATGCCGGCGAGCGGCGCGGCGTCACCGCTCATCGAGCACCGCCTGCAGCCGCGCGACCGCGCCTTCGACCGATCGCACCGGGTCGGTGCAGCGCGGGTCCCTGCGGAACCAGCTGCGCTGGCGTCGTGCATAGGCCCAGGTCCGACGCGCGACCTCGTCGGCGAGCTCGTCGCGGTCGAGCTCCCCGTCGAGCACCGCAGCAGCCTCCGCGTAGCCGATGCCCTGCGCGGCCGTCGTCGACAGCTGCCCGTACCGCTGGCGGATCGCCGCCACCTCGTCCACGAGGCCGTCCTCGACCATCCGGGCGGCGCGGACGGCGATCCGCTCGCGGGTGACCTCGGTCGGTGGTTCGAGGTAGACCACGGCGAGATCACCGATGACGCTGCGGTACGGCGTGTCGCCGTAGTCGCTGAAGCGGTCGCCGGTCAGCTCCATGACCTCCAGGGCCCGCACCGAGCGGCGGAGGTTGTTCGGCTCGATCCGGTCGGCGGCCGCCGGGTCCCGTTCCGCCACGGCAGCGTGCGCGCCGGCCGGGTCGTCACCCCACCGCTGCTCCAGCCGGGCCCGGACGTCGGGGTCGTGCGGGGCGAAGCGCATGTCGTCCACGACCGCGCGGAAGTACAGGCCGGAGCCGCCGACGAGGACGGGCACCTGGCCGCGCTCCTGCACGTCGGCGATCGCGGCGCGGGCCACGCCCTGGAACCACGCGACGTCGACCTCCTCGGTCGGGTCGAGCAGGTCGATGGCGTGGTGGGGCACCGCCGCGCGGTCCGACGGGGCCGGTTTCGCCGTGCCGATGTCCATCCCGCGATAGATCGTGAAGGCGTCGACGGCGACGAGCTCGACGTCGTCGCGTCCCCTCGCGACCTCCATGGCGGCGCGGGACTTGCCGGACGCGGTCGGCCCCACGACGGCGACGACGCGTCCGGCCACCCTCAGCCCAGCACGAGGGGCAGCGCACGACCCTCGGGCGCCATGTGCGTCGGCGCGGCGTGGACGGGTCGCCAGCCCTCGCCGGCAGCCATCGCGGCCTCCGTCGCCCGGCCGGCGGGTGTCCGGCGGATGCCGACCGGCGCACCGGCGATCGCGTAGTTCGTGGCCGCCTCGACGACCCTGGCCAGCACGATGTCACCCGGTGCGTAGCCGTCACCCGCGGGCAGGTGGACGAGGTGGTTGCCCCGCGTCCGCCCCGACAGGCGCGTCGGGTCGGTCTTGGACGGCCCCTCGAGCAGCAGTTCGTGCTCGAACCCGACCAGGGCCTCGTGCTTGGACCGCGACTGGGCCCGTACGAGGGCCTCGAGCCGCTGGTAGCGCGGCCGCACCACCTCCTCGGGCAGCGGGTCGAGGTCTGCTGCCGGGGTACCGGGCCGGGGCGAGTAGACGAAGGTGAAGGCCTGGTCGAAGCCGACCTGGTCGACGACGTCGAGGGTCTGCTCGAAGTCCTCGTCGGTCTCGCCCGGGAAGCCGACGATGATGTCGGTGGTGAGCGCCGCGCGGGGCATGAACTCGCGGGTCCGCCGGACCAGGTCGAGGTACCGCTCGCGCCGGTACGAGCGCCGCATCTCTCGCAGGATGCGGTCCGACCCGGACTGCAGCGGCAGGTGCAGGTGCTCGCAGACCGTGGGCGTCTCGGCCATCGCGGCGAGGACGTCCTCGGTGAAGTCGCGCGGGTGCGGTGACGTGAAGCGGACCCGTTCGAGGCCGTCCACGGCGCCGACGTCGCGCAGCAGCTCCGCGAAGTGGCTGCGACCCGTCAGGTCCCGGCCGTAGGAGTTGACGTTCTGGCCGAGCAGGGTCACCTCGACGACGCCGTCCTCGACGAGGCGACGGACCTCCTCGACGATGTCGTGGGGCCGACGGCTGACCTCGGGACCGCGCA
>CAYMGL010000294.1:0-3310 GCA_964389945.1 uncultured Actinomycetota bacterium | reverse complement strand
GCGTGGTCGCTGGAGATGATCGTCTCGCCGTCGAAGGGCGCGAACGGCATCTCGCGCGGCGTGGATCCGGTGGCCACGACCAGCGCGGGTGCCGAGACCTCCCGGGTGTCGCCGTCCTCGAGGTCGACCGAGACGCTGGTCGCCGAGGTGAACGTGGCGGTGCCCTTGATCGTCTCGACGCCGCGACCCTTCAGCGCCCCCTGCAGGCCCTTCCACATCATCTCGACGATGTCGTCCTTGTGCTTGTTCAGCGCCGCGACCTCGATGCCCTCGTAGGACAGGCTGACGCCGTACTCGCCGGCCTCCTGGGCGTGCTCGGCCACCTCGGCGGTCTGCAGGATCGCCTTGGTCGGGATGCAGCCCCAGTTGAGGCAGGTGCCGCCCGGCACGTCCTCCTTCTCGACCAGTGCGACCTTGAGGTCCTGGGACGAGGCGCGCAGCGCCGTGGAGTACCCGCCGGTCCCGGAGCCGACGATGACGACGTCGAACTCGTGGTCACCGCGGTCACGCCTGGTGCCGCTCGGCTTCTCGGTGGCCTGGTCGGACGAGCCCGCGTCGGACGATCCGTCGCCGGAGGAGGTGCCGGTGTCCGGGACGTTGTCGGCGCCGGTGTCGGCGTCCGACCCCTCCTCCTTGTCGGCCGGGCCCTCGGCGTCGGCCTGCGGCTCGGCGCCGTCCGCGCCGCCGCCCGACGCGCCGTCGCCGATGACGACGATGACGTCGCCGACGGCGATGGTGTCGTCGACCTCGCCGCGCAGCTCCTGGATGGTGCCGGCGACGGGGGAGGGGATCTCGGTGTCGACCTTGTCGGTGGAGATCTCCACGAGTGGCTGGTCGACCTCGACGGTGTCGCCGACCTCGACGAGCCACTGGGTGATGATGCCCTCCTCGACGGACTCGCCGAGCTGGGGGAGCTGGACCTCTTCGGCCACGGTGACGGACCTCGTGTGGGTGAGTGGATGGCTGCCCTGCACCCTAGCGATGGTCGGCGGCGTGGAGCCCGGTCGCACAGGCGTAGTCTCGTCGGGGTCACCGACCGAGCGGAGTCCTCGTGTCCCTCCAGCCGTCCCCACTCGCCGACCGCCACGCCGCGGCGGGGGCGAGGGTCGCCGAGTTCGCGGGCTGGGAGATGCCGATCAGCTTCGCCGGGACGGTCGCCGAGCACATGGCCGTGCGGTCGTCGGTCGGGGTCTTCGACGTGTCGCACCTGGGGACCGTGTTCCTCATCGGCGACGGGGCCACGGCCGCCGTCGACGGCTCGTTCACCAACGACGCCACGGCGCTCACCGACGGCATGTCGCAGTACACGTTGTGCGCGACCGAGGACGGTGGGGTGCTCGACGACCTGATCGTCTACCGCCACACCGCCGAGCGCTGGATGGTCGTGCCGAACGCCGCCAACACCGCTGCCGTCGTGGAGCGGTTGCGTGCCGTGGCGGCCGACGACGTGGAGGTCTGGGACGCATCGACCGAGTGGGCGGTCCTCGCGGTGCAGGGGCCCGTGGCGCTCGACCTCGTCGGCGACGTCCTGGACGTCGACCCCACGACCCTGTCGTTCGGGCAGCACACCGTGACGCACCGCGGCGACGCGTCGGTCGTGGTGTGCCGCACCGGCTACACCGGCGAGCGTGGCGTCGAGCTGGTCATGCCCAACGAGGCGGCCGGACCGGTGTGGGACGAGCTCGTCGCGGGGGGCGCCGAGCCCTGCGGGCTGGCGGCCCGGGACACCCTGCGGCTGGAGATGGGCTACCCGCTCCACGGCAACGACCTCGGCCCGGACATCAGCCCGTACGAGGCACGCAGCGGCTGGGCCGTCAAGCTCGACGGCCGCACGTTCGTCGGCAGCCAGGCGCTGGCAGCTGCGAGGGAGGCCGGTCCGGCCCGACGGCTGTGGGGGCTCGTCGGGGACGGCCGCCGGCCACCCCGGGCCGGCATGGACGTCAGCGTGGACGGGGTCGCGGTCGGGACCGTGACGTCCGGCTCCTTCTCGCCCGTGCTCGGTGTCGGGATCGGGCTCGCGCTGCTCGACGCGGCGGTCGAGCCCGGCGCGACGGCGACCGTCGACGTGCGGGGGACCGACGTGCCGTTCGAGGTCGTCCGGCCGCCGATGGTCGACCGCGACCCGCACTGACCGGCCCGGTGGGCGCACGGGGCGCTCGTCCGGCCCTCGGCCGCCCGTAGGGTCGTGCAGCGCTGGGCGATCCTTTGTCCGGAACGATGCAGCACCGAAACATCGGTGAAACATGGGTTCCGTTGTCTCTGCCCTGCCGGTCCAACCGACGACCGAGGCCGCGCGCCGTCCGGTGCGTGACCACGAACCCGACTGGAGCACACAACGTGACGTACAGGGCTGAATACCTGTGGATCGACGGCAGCGAGCCGACGGCCGAGATCCGCTCGAAGACCAAGATCCTTGCCGACGGCGACGAGCCGGGCACCTGGGGCTACGACGGCTCCTCGACCAACCAGGCGCCGGGGGACAACTCGGACGTGGTGCTCGAGCCCGTCCGCACGGTCCCCGACCCGATCCGGGGCGGTGACAACGTCCTCGTCATGTGCGAGACGCTGGACCCCAAGGACCTGACGCCGATCCCCACCAACACGCGTGCGAAGGCACGGGCAGCCTTCGACAAGTACGGGGACCTCGAGCCCTGGTTCGGGCTCGAGCAGGAGTACACCATGCTCGACGTCGCCACGGGCTGGCCCGCTGGCTTCCCGTCGGGCGGCTTCCCGGGTCCGCAGGGTCCCTACTACTGCGGCGTCGGCGCCGTGAAGATCCACGGTCGTGAGGCCGTCGAGCTCCACACCACGCTGTGCATCGAGGCAGGGCTGAAGATCTCCGGCACCAACGCCGAGGTCATGCCCGGCCAGTGGGAGTTCCAGATCGGCCCGGCCGACACGCTCGAGGTCGCCGACCACCTCTGGATCGCCCGCTACCTGCTGTACCGGGTGGGCGAGAAGTTCGACATCGAGATGAGCCTCGCCGCCAAGCCCATGAAGGGCGACTGGAACGGTGCGGGCATGCACACCAACTTCTCGTTCGCGAACATGCGCGTCGAGAACGGCTACGACAACATCGTCAAGGCCTGTGAGGCGCTCGGCGCCGAGGGCGTGCCGGAGAAGCACCTCGCCGCGTACGGCCAGGGCATCGAGGACCGTCTCACCGGTGCGCACGAGACCCAGCGCTACGACCAGTTCAGCTTCGGCGTCTCCGACCGTGGCGCCTCGATCCGCATCCCGTGGCAGGTCGAGCGCGACAAGAAGGGCTACCTCGAGGACCGGCGTCCGAACGCGAACGCCGACCCCTACG
>CAYMGL010000293.1:0-3313 GCA_964389945.1 uncultured Actinomycetota bacterium | reverse complement strand
CAGGCGACACGTGACGGTCGTAGAGCGGACTGGTCGGGACCTGAGAGAGCTCCAGGGCAACAGACAGGAGGTCGTCTTGACGCTGGACCGTCTCCTTGTGCCAGTCCGCCAGACGAACGAACTCGCTCATCACGCCGAGGACGCTGCGGCTGTTGGTCTTGGCCAGCCCGATGTCTGCGGCTTGCGCGAGTTCGGCATCGATGAAGGTGCGAGGGACGTCATGGGCATCGAGGGTCAGGTCCAGCCACTTGGGGAGACGTTCGAGGAGGGTCCCTGCCGGTGCCAGCGGCATCAGCAGGGGGAGCAGCGTCCGCTGGTTGACGAGCAGGGCGGCCTGTGGTCGCCAGAACAACGCGGTCGCATACCAGCTGCCGAGCACGCCGGTGGACTCCGCGGTGGCTTCGACCGTCGGAGCGCCGGTGCGGTTGAGCAGCTTCTTGGTGGCGTGGACGACCAGCATCGCATTCTCCCAGGTGGATTCAGTCAGCCAAGTAGTCAGCCAAAGTCAGCCAAGTTGGCAGCCGAGGCGGTGGTCGTCGGTGGTCGAGCGTGGACGTCGGTGGACTGCCGGCGCGAGTCGGAACACGCGATGAACCATTGCTAGGCACCAGGATTTGCCAGAATCTGCTTCGCGTGGAGGAACACGCTGTCGAGCATGTCCTCGGTCAGCCGGCCTGTGAACGTGTTCTGCTGGCTGACGTGGTAGCTGCCGAGCAGCGTCGCGCCGTGGGGGAGGAGCTCGCCCGCCGGCAGGGGTGCCGTGGCGCCGTGGCCGAACTTCGGCTTCAGCCGCGTGTCCCACCCGAAGGTCTGGAGCGTGACGTTCCAGCCGAACCCACCGAGCGCGACGACCACCTCGACCGGCAGTGCGGCGACCTCGCGGTCGAGCCACTGCCGGCACCGGTCACGTTCGTCGGTCGTCGGCTTGTTCTGTGGTGGCGCGCACTTGACCGGTGACGTGACCCAGCAGTCGTGCAGCTCCAGGCCGTCACCGACGTGCGTCGACGTCGGTTGGTTCGCGAATCCCGTCCGGTGCAGCGAGGCGAAGAGCCAGTCCCCGCTGCGGTCCCCGGTGAACATGCGACCGGTCCGGTTCGCCCCGTGCGCGGCGGGTGCGAGCCCGACGATGAGGACGCGTCCGGTCGGGTCCCCGAAGCCGGGGACCGGGCGTCCCCAGTAGTCCTCGTCCGCGTAGGCGGCACGCTTCTCCTCGGCGACCTGCTCGCGCCAGGCCACGAGCCGTGGGCAGGCACGGCAGTCGATCAGGTCCTGACGGAGCTGGCGTTGGGTGGCAGCGGGGTCCACGGGGCCTTCACAGGGTCGGGGCACGGCGGCCGACCGTACGCACTGGCCCTGTGTCGAGCCCTGCCGGCCGCACCCCCGCCGGAGTGCGTGCGTCGCGCACGGCCCGCTCGCGGCCACCAGACGCGATCCTGGCGCGTCGATGACCGTGTCGGGGCCGGTCCCACAGCCTCAACCTCAGGTCACGATGGAGGTTCGCTGGTGCTCTCGCGGCCACGAACCGTCACTATCCACAGGCATTCGAGCGTTTGCTGCACGCTGATTGGTAATATGAGCGGAGAACGAACACTCAATCTGAAGTTGAACCTCAGAATCAAGCGTCGAGACGCTTCGTGGCCTCGTCCAGGCTGCTGACGGCATCGGTGACCGGTTGTTCGCCCCCGACGACCTCGAACACGCGCCCGATCGTGCCGTCGTCGGCGAGGACGGCCGCCACGACGGCGGCGACGTCGGCCCGAGGGATCTCACCGCGGTCCACGTGCCGCGCCGCAGCCACGCGGCCATCGGGATCGTCGTCGGTCAGGCGCCCCGGCCGGACGATCGTCCAGGCGAGCTCGCTGTCGGCGAGGTCGCGGTCGGCCCGGGCCTTGGCGCGCAGGTAGACGCTGAACACGTCGTCGTCGGACGGTGGGTCGTCGGTGCCCATCGCCGAGACCATCACGTAGCGGTCCACGCCCGCCTGCTCGGCGGCACGTCGGAGCTTGACCGCAGCACCGAAGTCGACGGTCTCCTTGCGGGCCGCCCCGCTGCCGGGGCCGGCACCCGCTGCGAACACCACGGCATCGCTGTCGGCGATCGCTGCCGCGTACTCGTCGACCGTCGCCTCCTCGAGGTCCAGCAGGAGCGGTGTGATGCCCCGGTCGCGCAGCTCGTCGGCCTGTCCGTGCTTGCGGATGATCCCCACGGGCTCGTCGCCGCGTGCAGCCAGGCGGCCGCCAAGCAGCAGTGCCACCTGTCCGTGTCCGCCCGCGATCGTGATCCGTGCCATGAGTGTCTCCTGTCGTCACCACTACGGTGCCCCGACCCCGCCCGGTCACACCGTCCGAGGAGCCAGTCGATGACCGTCACGCTCGAGCAGGTCCGTGCGGTGCACACCGTCACGGAACTCGTCCACGCGATCGCGTACCTGTGCCCGGAGGTCCAGGACGAGTTCGAGGCGCTCGGCCTCGAGCCGCGGGGGCAGGGCTACGTCGCCGGTCGCGCAGCGCCGATGGGTGCGGTCGGTCCCGAGCTGCCCATCGCCACGTTCTACAACTTCAACCCGGCACTGCACCGCTACGCGCTGCCGGCGGCGTGGGGCATCGCCTCGCCGGAGGAGGTGCTCGCGGCCCGCTTCCGCGGCATCCAGGCCGTCTTCGAGCGGGTGGAGGCGCCCGCCGACGGATTGGACGAGCTGACCGAGCTCGCCGTGCGGGCGGCAGAGGGCCTGCCGATGTCGGGCCGCCCCCTGGCCGCCGCCAATGCCGGGGTCGACCTGCCCGAGCAGCCGTTCGCCCGGGCCTGGCAGGCGCTCACCGTGCTGCGCGAGTACCGCGGGGACGGCCACATCGCCGCGCTGACGATCGCCGAGCTCGGCCCCGTCGAGGCTCTGGCCCTCTACGCCGCGTGGCAGCACACGGTGTCCGAGCGCTTCCTCAAGGCCAGCCGCGGGTGGGACGACGACGTCTGGTCGACGGCCGAGGACGCCCTGCGCGAGCGGGGCTGGATGGCCGACGACGGCACGCTCACCGAGGAGGGGACCCGCGAGCGCGACGCGATCGAGGAGATGACCGACCGCGTCGCCGCCGCCCCCTACGAGCGGCTCGGCCGCGACGACACGGCCCGACTGTTCGAGCTCGCGCGGCCCCTCGCCGTCGCCCTCAACGACAACGGTGGCTACAAGCGCCCGGCCCCGATGCCCGAGGCGTTCCCGGCGCCATGAGGTGGCCGTGGACCGGACGGTCGGGCCGCGGCCCGTCGGTATCGTCCCGGTCGGCCAGCACAGGGGCACCAGCCGTGGACGACCCGCTCC
>CAYMGL010000292.1:0-3326 GCA_964389945.1 uncultured Actinomycetota bacterium | reverse complement strand
GGCGAGGCACCCGCCGGTCCGTGAGCGCGGGGGCGTCCGCTACGTGCGTCGACGGAGCCGGCGCACGCCGAACGCGGCCAGCAGTGCCGCACCGACGCCCGCCGCGGCCAGCAGCACGACCTGGCGGTCGACCGGCAGCGGCGGTGCTGTGGCGCCGACGGTCGCGAGCTCGTGGTTGGGCAGCGACCAGGTGACGGCCGTCGTGTCCACCGTCGCCCGGTCGGCCCCTTCCTCCGGCACCGGGACGGTGGGGAACGTCACGCGCAGGTCGTGTCGCGCCACGTCCTCACCCCCTGCCTCGAGGGCCGCCGCGAGGTCCTCACCGTCGAACCGGACGGGCCCGTCGTCGAGCGGGAGTGAGCCGACGATCCGGGGCGGGTCGATCCCGGCGCGCGCCGTGAACTCGTAGCCGCCGTCCTCGGTCCGCCGCAGCGCCACGTCCTGCAGGAGCGCGCCGTCGTCCGCGGTCAACGCCGCCGACAGCTCCGCGACGCGGGTGCCGAGCTCGTCGGGCGTCGTGAAGTCGGTGCGCAGCTCCACGCCGATCCCGTCCTCGCCGGTGATCGGCGTGGCCGACCAGTCCGCGCCCTCGGCGGCCTCGTCCAGGCCGTCGAGGAGATCGACCTCGGCCTCCTCGAGCGCGGCTGCGAGCTCCTCGTCCGCGAGGACCCGCACGGTCGCGGACCCGCCGCCGTCGACGTCGACGACCACGTCGGTCGCGACACGCAGCTGACACCCCCCGAGCAGGAGGGCCGTCAGCGCCACCAGCAGCAGCGACCAGCGACGGGGCCGGTGGGCTGCACGGACGCGGTCGACGTGGCAGTCTCCCGAATCGACCGTGGCGTGAGTGCTGATGTTGCGGGCGCTCCGGTCGACGACAGGGGCGGATGCTAGTGCCCTGGCAGCAGTCCCCCTGCCCCGGCGTGACGAGGAGCACCATGAGCAGCACGGAGTCGGCCAGGCCCCCGCGACGACGGCTCGGGCAGCTGCTGGTCGACGACGGCGCCCTCACCGACGAGCAGCTGGCCGAGGCGCTGCAGGTGCAGCGTGCGGACAACCGCCGTCGCCGTCTGGGCAGGGTCCTGCGGGACCTCAACCTGGTCGACGAGTTCGACATGGCTGCGGCGCTCGCTCGCCAGCTCGGCCTGCAGCGCGCCGACCTGAACGCGCGCCCGACACCGCCCCCGTCCGTCGTCGACATGGTCCCACGCCGCATCGCCGAGGCGCACAAGCTGCTGCCGCTCGAGTTCGACGAAGAGTCCGGCCGGCTGATCATCGCGATGGCCGACCCCACCAACGTGCTCGCGATGGACGACCTGCGCACGGTCGAGGGCGTCCGGCGCATCTCGATCATGGTGGCCCCGGAGTCCGGCATCGAACGCGGCATCGTCCGCGCCTACGAGCAGGACACGGCGAACCGCGCGGTCGAGGAGCTCGGGATCGTCGAGGAGGTCGAGGACGACACCGACCTCGGCAGCGAGGCCGGTGACGAGCCCGTCATCCGACTCGTCAACGCGCTGCTCGCCGACGCCGTCCGCTCGCGCGCCTCGGACGTGCACGTCGAGCCGGAGCGCGACGGCATGCGGGTCCGGGTCCGCATCGACGGGATGCTGCGCGAGACCCAGCACATCCCGCGCGCGCTCGCCGCCTCGGTGACGAGCCGCCTGAAGATCATGTCGAGCCTGGACATCGCCGAGCGGCGGCGACCGCAGGACGGCCGCGCCGCGATCCGCGTGGACGGCCAGGAGGTGGACCTGCGCGTGTCGACGATGCCGTCGATGTTCGGCGAGACCACCGTCCTGCGCCTGCTGCGCAAGGGCGCCGAGCGGTACGAGGTCGACGACCTCGGCTTCAGCGAGCACCAGCTCGAGCTGTTCAACCGGGCGCTGAACCAGTCCCAGGGCATGATCCTGATGACGGGACCGACCGGCTCCGGCAAGACGACCACGCTCTACGCGGGTCTCGCGGAGCTCGCGGCGCCGACGAGGAACGTCGTGACGCTCGAGGACCCGATCGAGTACCAGCTCAGCGGGGTGAACCAGACGCAGATGCAGCCCAAGATCGGGATGACGTTCGCGGCCGGGCTGCGGACGATCCTGCGCCAGGACCCGGACGTCATCATGGTCGGCGAGATCCGCGACGCCGAGACGGCACAACTGGCCGTCGAGTCGTCGTTCACCGGTCACCTCGTGCTGTCCACGCTGCACACCAACGACGCCCCCTCGACGGTCGCGCGACTGGCGGAGCTGGAGGTCGAGCGGTTCCTGCTGGCCACGACGCTCACGCTGATCGTGGCACAGCGGTTGGCGCGCACCGTCTGCCCGCACTGCGCCGGCCCGTACACACCCCCCGAAGCCGTCCTCGAGCAACTGGGGCTCACACCCGACGACGTCAGGGACACACCCGCGCGACGCGGCGCGGGGTGCGGGCACTGCAGCGGCTCGGGCTACCTCGGCCGCGTCGGGCTCTACGAGTTCCTCTACCTCACCCCCCGCCTGCGCCAGCTGATCAGCGACGGCGGCACCGAGCTGCAGCTGGCGGCGCTGGCCCGCGCCGAGGGCCTCGTGTCGCTGCGACGCGACGGCATCCGCAAGGCCATGCAGGGGATGACCACGTTCGAGGAGATCGTCCGCACGACCCCGGAGGACGCGTTCCTGGCGCCACGGACCGCCGCCACCCCCGCGACCGACGACGACGAGACCGTGGCAGCGCAACGCCGGGCCGTCGAGGTCGGCGCGCTCCAGGCGGCCCGCCTGCTCGTGGCGGGGACACCCGCGCTGCTGGTCGAGGCCGGTGAGGCACTGCCGCCGGGCTGGGAGCTGTCGACGGCGACGTCGGTGCGCGAGGCGCTGTCGCGGGCCCGGACCGAGCGTCCGGACCTGCTGCTGCTCGAGCACCACCTCGCCGACGGGACCGCGTTCGACGTGCTCCGGCCGCTGCGTGACTCCGACCACGACCACACGCCGGCGATCGTGCGACGTCGCGAGCCGATGTCCGAGCAGGAGCTCGTCGAGGCATCGGTCCTCGGCGTGACCGACCACGTGGACGGTGACCTCGGCGCCGAGGCGCTGCAGGCACGGCTCGAGGCGGCGCTCGTCGACTGACGGCCCCAGCCCGCCACTGCCCCTGTGGGCACGGTGGGGTGCCGCGACCCGTCGCTACCCTGCAGGGTCCGCCCGCGGGCCACGTGCCCGCCTGCACGAGCCCGCGGCCCGGACATCGCCGTCCGCCGTCCGCGGACCCCTCCCGTCCCCAGATCGATGGAGCCAGCCGTGCCCACCCAGGAGCAGGTGCTCGAGGTCCTCGCGACCGTCGAGGACCCCGAG
>CAYMGL010000291.1:0-3340 GCA_964389945.1 uncultured Actinomycetota bacterium | reverse complement strand
GCATGGGCGGCGGCCGCATCGTCGTCCGACCGCCGGCCGACGACGTCGGTGACCCGGTGCTGGTCGGCAACACGGTCCTGTACGGCGCGACCGGTGGCCAGCTCTTCGTCGCCGGCCGTGCGGGGGAGCGGTTCGCCGTCCGCAACTCCGGGGCGACGGCCGTGGTCGAGGGGGCCGGGAACCACCTGTGCGAGTACATGACCGGCGGCACCGTCGTGTGCCTCGGCCCGACCGGCTCGAACGTCGGCGCCGGCATGTCCGGCGGCGAGCTGTTCGTGCTCGACCCGACCGGCGACGTGCTGGGCAACGTGAACCGGCAGCTGGTCGAGGCACACCGCCCGTCGAGCGGGCAGCTCGAGGAGCTGCGCGAGCTCGTGGCCGAGCACGCGACCGTCACGGGGTCCCGGGGTGCCGCCGACCTCGTCGCGGCGTGGGACGAGCGGCGCGACCAGTTCTGGCGCGTCGCGCCCAAGACCGAGGTGGAGCGCGTCGCCACCGGCGCCGGCGACGCCACCGTCGGGTGAACGGGGTTGGTGAGCCTGGCGCCCGTGTCGGGTAGCGCCCGGAGGAGGACGACGACGGCCGGCCCGTGTGGGCCGGCCGTCTGGTGTCAGGTCGCGACGCGCGACCCGGGAGGTGCGCCGCTCTGGTGTCGGACGGGGGCGCCGCCCGCACCAGCCGCGCGGATACGCAGGCCGAGGCGGACGACGACCGAACCGACCTCGACCAGCGCGCGTGCGCGCCGGCCGCGGCCACCCAGCCTGGCCGGGTGGTGCTGGCGTTCACGGCGAGGGTTCGCCGCGAGCGCCAGCTCGTGGATCGTGGGATGCATGGTTCGTGCTCCTTGGTGGTGGTGCCACCGATGGCCTCGTCGAGCCACCGAGTGGCGTCGGACGGGGCCGGAACACGTCGACGACGACCAGTGGTCGTCGTCGGGGTCCGGAGCGGTGGTGCGCTAGCGCACGACCGTGCCCGCCGACGACGCGACAACGCCTGCGAACGGCGTTGCGGCGAGGAGGTTCGTCAGGATCATCATGGCGCTCCTCCTCGGGTCGTCGGGATCGGGCGTCGGTCACCCTACGGACGACGGGGTCGCTCGGGAACCCCCGGCACCCGATGTGGGCGCGGCGCGCTCGTCAGCGGACCCGCGGCAGGGTGATCTCGACGATGGTGCCGCCACCGTCACGGTCCCGGTACTCGATGTGGCCGCCGTGGACGTCGACGATCCGCGCGGCGATGACGAGCCCGAGCCCGTGGCCGCCACTGCGATCCGCGCGCTCGCCGGTGTCCAGTGCCGAGTCGTGCGGCATCCCCGGACCGTCGTCCTCGACGCGCAGCACGGCCGTGGTCGCGTCGGCGCGCAGGCCGACCCAGACGTGGCCGCCACCGTGGACGGCGCCGTTGGTGACGAGGTTGGTCAGCAGGCGGGCGAGCGAGTCCGCGACGCCGCGGACCAGCACCGGCTCGCGCGGCAGCTCGCCGAGGGGGCGCAGCTCGACCAGGTCGTGGCTGAGCCGCCCGGCCTCCAGGGCGTCCTCGGCCAGGACCCGCAGGTCCAGCGGTTGGAGGTCGGCGTGCTCCTCGAGGCCGTGCAGGGAGAGCAGACCGTCGATCATGCGGCCCATCCGGCGTGCCTGGCGCACGGCCAGCTCGGCGATCCGCTCGCCCTGCTCCGGGGACAGCTCGTCGGCGTGCAGCGTGAGCGTCTCGAGCCCTGCGCGCAGCACCGACAGCGGGTTGCGCAGGTCGTGGCTGGCACTGCCGAGCAGCTCTCGGAGGCCACGGGCGTCCTCGACCGCGGCGTCGAGACGCAGCACGTCGCTGGCCAGTGCGGCGAGGTCGGTCAGCGCGGCACGCGTCCGGCCGCCGTCCGGGACGGCGTGGGCGCAGAGGCAGACGAGGATCCCCTGGCCCCAGGCGCCGACGGCGGCACCGCTCCACGAGACGTCGCCCGCGTGGTCGACCGTCATCGCACCCTCGGCCGTCGCGAGGCGTCGCGCGACCGGCGAGGGCACCGCAGGCGCGTCGGACGGCGTGGCGGCCAGCAGGGCCGTGGCCGTCCGCGAGACCGCGACGACCTGGACCGGCTGTCCGAGGAGGGTGTGCCCGAGTCGCGTCAGTCGCGTCAGTCCCTCTGGGGGCGTCCGGTCGAGACGCAGGGTGCGGGTGTCGGGCTCGGCGTCGCGGAACGGCGCTGGTCCCTCTCCGAGCATGGTCTGGGCCATCGCGATTCCCCCCCGACGTACCCGGACGGCCAGCGTGAGGGATCAACGACGCCGTGTCATGGTCCTGATGCCGGAACGCACGTCCGTGGCCGCTCGCCGCGCTGCCGGCTCCGAGCGGCCGCCTACGCTGCGCGCGCGGCCGGGACAGGGGGCGACGTGACGGTGGAGGGCATCGATGGCGAGGCGGTCACCGCGTGGTTGGCGGAACGTCGCCCCGAGGTCGCACCGCCGCTGACGTTCGAGCCCATCCCCGGCGGTCGCTCCAACCTCACCTACACGGTCGAGGACACGACCGGCACGCGCTGGGTCCTGCGTCGGCCGCCGCTGCACTCGGTGCTCGAGTCGGCCCACGACGTCGCCCGCGAGGCGCGGATCATGAGCGCGCTCGCCGACAGCGACGTCCCGGTCCCCGTCGTCGTGGGCAGCGAGGCGACCGACGAGGTGAACGGGGCGCCGTTCTTCGTGATGGAGTTCACCGACGGGGTCATCGCCCGCAACGCCGATGCGGTGCGCGACGTGTGGGACGACGGCAGCCGGGCGGCCGCGAGCGAGGCGCTCGTTGACACCCTGCTGGCGCTGCACGCGGTCGACGTCGACGCCGTCGGGCTCGGCGACCTCGGCCGGCGAGATGGGTACGTCGAGCGGCAGCTGCGCCGCTGGTCCGGCCAGCTCGCGAAGGGCTCGACCCGCGACCTGCCGCTGCTCGTCGAGCTGGGGGAGCGGCTGGCCGCGGACGTCCCGGCCGCGCAGGCATCCACGATCGTCCACGGCGACTACCGGCTGGACAACCTCATCATGTCGCCCGACGGCACGTCCGTCCGCGCCGTCCTCGACTGGGAGCTGTGCACGCTCGGCGACCCACTCGCCGACCTCGGGATGCTGTACGTGTACTGGGGCGACGAGCCGGGGGACAGTGGTTCGTTGCCGGCGTTCCTCGGCGAGATGGCGACGACCCTCGGCGGCTTCTGGAGCCGGGACCTGGTCATGCAGGAGTACGGCGCTGGCAGCCACCTCGACCTGTCCGAGCTCGAGTACTACGTCGCGTTCGCGTACTGGCGCCTCGCGATCATCCTCGAGGGCGTCTACCAGCGGTTCTCCGCCGGGGCGTACGAGCA
>CAYMGL010000290.1:0-3353 GCA_964389945.1 uncultured Actinomycetota bacterium | reverse complement strand
GCGTACGACGACGTCGCCGCCGACTACCAGCTGCAGCTGCGGACGCACCGACCGCTGACGGACGTCAAGCGCTTCTCGCGCGACCTGCACCGCGGCACCGTCGTGCTCGACGCCGGGTGCGGTCCGGCCAACGACATCCGGCTGCTGCGCGATCGTGGCCTGCACGTCATCGGGCTGGACCTGTCGGCGGGGGCGCTGGACCACGCACGGCTCCTGCTCCCGCGTGACGGCCTGGTGCGGGGGCCGCTGGAGGACCCGCCCTTCGCCGACGACAGCTTCGGCGGTCTCTGGTGCAACGGTGGGCTCAACCACACGCCGCGCGACCGCTGGCGGGCCGTGTTCACGGCGCTCGTGCGGACCGTCGAGAGCGGACCGGTCATGCTCGCCTGCTACCGCGGGCGGGTCGACATGGTCGAGGTGCAGGACGAGCTGCTGGGCCCGATCCACGTCTCGGCGATCACCGAGGACGAGGTCGTCACGATGTTCGAGGAGCGGGGGCTCGTGGACGTCCGGGTCGAGGTGCGACCCGACCCGCTCCACGGTCGCCGCCGCCCGAACCTGGTGGCGCACGGCCGCAAGCCCGCACCCGAGTAGGCACGCTCGGGCCCGGGTCAGCGCCGTCGGAGGTGCAGCGCCCCGGTGATCACGACGGCGAGCACGAGCAGTGCTGCGCCGAGCACCTGCTGCCAGGGCCAGCGGTCGTCGCCGAGGTCGGCGCCAGCGGCCGTGGTCGCCGCCGCGTCCGGTGCCGGGGCGGCTGCGGTCGCACCTGCGACGTCCGGAGCCGCGACGGACGGTGCCGCCGCGCCTGCCTCGGCGCCGCGATCGTCCGGGGCGACCTCGAGCGTCGTCCCGCCGCTGCGGCCTCGCGTGCGTGTCGGTGCCGTGCTGCCGTCGCCGTCGCTGGTGTCGCCGTCCAGCCCGTCGTCGCCGTCCGTTGCGTCGTCGCCGTCCGCGCCTTCGTCGGCCGGTGTCGCTGCGGGCGCCGGACCGGACGACGCCTGCGGCGACGGGGCCGTGGTCGGTTCCTCCTGCTCCGACGGCGCGTCCTCCGGCTCCGCCGACGGCTCGTCGTCGCCGTCCTCCGCCGGTGCCTGCTCGCCGGTCACGGTCATCGCCGGCGCACCGTTGCCCGCCGTCCACGTCACGGTGTCCTCGGTGCCGGTCTGCCGGACCGGGAAGCTGTAGGTCCCCGGTGTCGTGGGCACCGCCGTCCGGAACCCGAACGTGCCGACCTGGGGGAGTCCGCCGCCGGCGGTCCAGCGCACCCGACGCCCCTCGACGACGCAGCTCCAGCCCACGGGTCCGATGCAGCTCGCGGGGACGAAGCCGTCGGGGGCGGTCAGCAGGACCTCGGTCGTGGCGCCGGCGCCCTCGGCGTCCGGCACCTGCATCGTGACGTCGTGGCTGTCGTCGCCGGCCTCCGCCTCACCGCCGCTGACGAAGGACGGGGCGGCCCACGCAGGACCGGCGGTCAGCGCGACCGCCGCCACGGCGCCCGCGACGACGGTCGGCAGGTGCAGGCGGCGCACGGTCGGGGCCCCGGTCGGTCGGTGGGTGCAGCGTGCCCGGTCGGCCGCCGGTGTGCAGTGGGACACGTGCCCCAGCGGCACTGCGCGCCCCCACGGGGGTCACCGGGACCGGAAGCGCGCGACCGCACCCGCCACCACGACCGCGGCGAGGAGGAGGCCGACCACGACCAGCGCCGGTGACGGCCCCGCGTCCTCGTCGGTGGCGGGGGTCGTCGTCCCGTCGTCCGTGGCCGCACCGTCGGGCGTCGCGGTCGGTGACGGCGCGGGATCGGTCGTCGGACTGGGTTCGGCCGTGGCGGCGCCCTCGTCGGGGCTCGCCAGGTCGGTGTGCGGCGTCGACTCGCCGCTCGACTCCACCGGTGCCGTCTCGTCGCCGACCTGGATCCGCGGCGCCGGCTGGTCGCTGCCGTCCTCACCGATCCATGACGCCTCCTCACCGTCGTCGTAGGTCTGGATCGTCGGGAAGGCGTAGACGCCCTCCACGGTGGGGACGTCGACGGTGAGGGCGAAGCGCTCGGTGTCGCCGGCCCCGTCCGCACCGCGGCGCAGCGTCACGACCGTGTCGCCGTCAGCGGTGTCGGCCTGGTCGCACGTCCAGCCTGCCGCGCCCGCGCAGGCCGTCACCGCGAAGCCGCCGGGCACGAGCACCTCGACGAGGTCGTTGTCGGCGTCACGCTCCAACGGGACCCGCAGCTCGAGGTCCTGGGTGCTCCCCGCGGGGACCTGTCGGACGTCGAACGAGGCGTGGGCGAGCGCCGTCCCCGGCAGCAGGACCAGGAGGAGCCCGACCAGCAACGCGGTGGTCGTGGCGCGCACGGCTCGCTCCGTCACGTCGGGAGGCCACAACATGTACCCGCTGGACCCGTCCGACCGCCTCTGCGGGTGTCGACGACGACGGCCGGCCACGACGCGTCGCAGCCGGCCCGTCCGGGTCGAGGGGGGTCAGTCGTCGTCGCTGCGCATCGCGTCGACGAGCTGCTTGGCGTCTGCGACGTCGGGCGTGAGCTGCTTCTTGACCAGCTCCTTGCGGACGCGCAGGTGGTCGCTCGCGTCGACGGCCGTGGCGCGCTTGGCCTTCTCGCGGGCCAGCTCGCCCTTCAGGCGGGCGACCTCGGTGGCGTGCTCGGTGGCGAGCTTGGCGTGGTCGACCGCGTGCCCGGACCTCCAGGCGAGGGACGGCTTGCCCTCACGGTCGAACGTCGCGATCAGCAGGCCGCCGAGCAGCGACACGTTCTTGAGGAAGTGGACCTGCTGGTCCTGCCGGGTCGCCAGGTCGTCCTCCTCCCAGAACCGGTGCGCCGCCAGCGTCGTCGGCACGATGCTGCCGGCGAGCAGCAGTGCCGCGAGGCGCGGGAGCTTGCCGGCCGCGAGCAGCAGGCCACCGACCACCTGCACGAGGCCGTTGAGCTGCACCAGCTGCGTCGTGTCGGCGTCGGGGACCTCGACGTCCGCCTCGTCCGCGGCGTCGAGCAGCGGCTCGGTGACGTCACGTGCGACCGGGGCGTGCCCCTCGGGGTCGGTGAGCTGTGCCACGCCGCCGGAGACGAAGATCGCCGACAGCATCGGGCGGGCGAGTGAGCGGAGCGGAGTCACGGTGCGGTCCAGGCGGTCGGTTCGGTGCTTGTGTCCCGCACGTGTCACGTCGGCGTCCCGTCGATGCGGCGGCACGGACGAGGGCCCGCGCACACGGCGCGGGCCCTCGTCGGGTGCTGCGGTCGCTACCTCACAGGAACGCGGGTGCGAACACGAGGCTGACGATGGTCATCACCTTGATGAGGATGTTCATCGCCGGGCCGGAGGTGTCCTTGAACGGGTCACCGA
>CAYMGL010000289.1:0-3374 GCA_964389945.1 uncultured Actinomycetota bacterium | reverse complement strand
CTCGACCTCGTGATCTACCACAGCCACACGCACACGCAGGCGTACCCCTCGGCGACCGACATCCGCCTCGCCGCGTACCCCGAGGCGACCTATGCGATCGTGACGTTGCAGGATCGCGACGCGCCGGACGTACGCGCCTTCCGGATCCTCGACGGCGAGGTGACCGAGCGCGACGTCGAGCTCGTGGAGCCCGCGCCGGCCTGACCTCAGCTGGTCGTCGTGGTCGCGCGCTGCCGCAGGCGCGCCAACGCCTCGCCGAGGCTGCCGACGAGGTCGCGACGGGCGTGCTCGGCCGGGACGTCCACGGCGAGGGCGTCGACCTCCGTGGTGGAGAGGATCTCCGCCAGCAGCGCACACACGTCGCTGGCCCGGTCCTGCAGCGCTCCCTCCCGCAGACCCGGCGCCACCAGCATCGCGGCATCCGGCGGGACGTCGACGATGATGTCCCCGACCCGGCCGATGTCGTGGGCGTGGTCGCGCAGCGCGCTGGTCAGGCCGGGCTCGGGGCAGCGCACGACGATCATGCCGAGGGTGGGCGAGCGGGGTCCGGCGTCGCCCAGCCACGCGGCGAGGCCCGCGAGGCCACCGGCGCCGCTGGGGACGTCGACGCGCTCCCGCCGGGCGTCGTCCGCCGCGGTGATCGCGTGGTCGACCCGCGCCGTGAGGACGTCGACGTGCTCGCCACCGTCGACCGTCGCCTCGACGGCCGTCGTCGCGGCGGCCAGTGCCGCCGCCCGGTCCGGCTGCAGCCGCGCACCGAAGGCCCGCTGCAGCCGCCGCGCGTGGGCCACGACGACGCGCGGGTCGTCCGTGGCGTCGTAGCGGAAGGCGCGGCCGCCCTCCACGGTCGATGCCGGCAGCGTCGCGGCCACCTCGTTGGCGACCAGGGCCACGCCGCCCTGCTCCGCCATGGCCACGAGCGACCACTCGGCAGCGAGCGGGTCGCCGGGCTCCAGCTCGACGACGTCCACACCGTCCGGCAGCCGGGCGCGCCCGACACAGGCGACGACCAGGGCGCACGACGCCGCGAGTCGCTCGAGCAGGCCCATGGGCACGTCGAGGTACGCGACGTCCTGCCAGCAGGCGGTGACGACCGGACGCTCGCCGTCGGCTGCCAGCCGCTCGACCGCGACGGCCAGCTCCTCCATGCCGCGGGCGATGGCGGCACGCGAGGCCACCGGCTCCTGGTCCGCTGCGCGCCACCCGGCCACGTCGTCGCCGTTCCTCGTCGGTCACCCGCTCCTGTCGGCGAGCGTGCCACCGGGATCAACGTTCGGCGGCCGGACGGCCACAGGGGTCACACAACGTGTCCGAGGGCGGTCGCGAGGTCACCCTGCGATGCGAGGGCGACGTCGGAGCACCCGTGCCAGCGCGCATGCTCGTGCAGCTCCCGCGCGAGCTCGCGTGCGACGTGCTGCGCGTCGTGGCCGTCCTCGAGCCAGGCCGCGGCCACCCGGAGCGTGGCGCTGTCACGATCGACCTTCAGGTCGACCCGGGCCACCAGCTCACCGTCGAGCAGGAACGGCAGCACGTAGTAGCCCCACCGGCGCTGGTCGCGGGGCACGTAGATCTCGATGCGGTAGTCGAAGTCCCACAGCCGTTCCAGCCGCGGCCGGAACCAGACCAGCGGGTCGAACGGGTTCAGCAGTCGTCCGCCGGTCACCGATCGCGGCATGGGGACGTCCGGGTGCCGGTACCAGGTGTCGTCGAGGCCGCGGATCCGCGTGCGCACGAGCTCGCCGTCGTCCGCCATCGACTCGAGCAGTCGCTCCGTTTCGGCCAGCGACCGCCGCCCACGCAGTCGGAACCGCCAGTGGTCGGCGAGGTCCTTGGCCGTCCCGATGCCGTGCGCGTGGGCGGCCAGCAGGAGCAACCGGCGGTGGGCCTCGTCGACGGGCGGCTCCTCGGCGGCGAGCACCCCGGCCGGCAGGACGCGCTCGACCAGGTCGTAGGTGATGCGGAAGTTGCCGTCGCGCACGATCGCGAGGCGGCCGCGGGCGTGCAGCCACGCCAGCGCGATCCGCCCGGGGCTCCACCCCCACATCCCGTCGGCCTTCTCGCCGCCGCCGTCGTCGAGGTCGGCGGTCGTCAGCGGGCCCCGCGCAGCGACCTGCTCGTGGACGGCCTCGACGTACCCGGGCCGTTCCTGGCGCAGCCGCTCCACCGCCTTCCAGCGGTGCTGGTCGACGCGCACGTCCGCGAACAGCGGCCACAGCTCGACCGGCACGACCGACTGCTCGTGCGCGACGATCTCGACGTTCTCGCTGCCGTCCCACAGCCACTCGTCGCGACGGTCACGGTCGTGGTGCCCGAGGCGCGACCAGAAGGGCATCTCGTGGGCCCGGGCAGCGACGTGCACCGAGTCCAGCTGGACGACGTGGTTGCGGCGCATGACGTTGCGCAGGTGCCGCACGTCGACGCGGTCCGGTCGTGGTTCGTGCAGGCCCTGCCCCGCCAGCGCGAGGCGGCGGGCCCGGTCGATGGTCGTCGTTGCGGTCACCGGACGGACAGTAGGTCCTCGGCATGTCGAGGGGATTCGGTGCGTTCCCCCGGCACGGGCCTGCCGCTCGACCTCGACCGGTGGCTACCGTTCCCCCCACGCTTCCTCCCGCAAGGCACAGCCAGCCATGCCAACCGTTCGCATCCCCACCGTCCTGCGCAAGCACACCGACGGCAACGCGAAGGTCGACGCCGACGGCGACACCGTCGGCGAGGTCTTCGCCGCGCTGATCGACGAGCACCCCGGCCTCGAGGACCAGCTGCTCGAGGACGGCAAGGTCCGCGGGTTCATCAACGTCTACGTCGAGGACGAGGACATCCGCTACATCGACGGCCTCGACTCGCCGGTGGAACCCGACGACGAGATCGCGATCATGCCGGCGGTCGCCGGCGGGAGCGCCTGAGCACCGCGTGCGCTTCGACGACGTCAGCCAGGCGATCGGCAACACCCCCCTCGTGGGGCTGCCGAACCTCTCGCCGGACGGCTACGAGGTCTACCTCAAGCTGGAGGGCCACAACCCCACCGGCTCGGTGAAGGACCGGGTGGCGAAGTCGTTGCTCGAGCACGCCCGCAAGGACGGCTCGCTCGCCGCGGGCCAACGCGTCATGGAGCCGACCAGCGGCAACACGGGCATCGCGCTGGCGGCCCTGTGCCGGGTCCTCGGCCACCCGCTGACGTGCGTCATGCCGGAGAACACCTCCGAGGAGCGCAAGCAGATCCTGCAGCTCTACGGCGCCGACATCGTGTTCTCGCCGGCCGAGCAGGGCTCCAACGGCAGCGTGCGCATGGCGCAGCAGCTGGCCGAGGAGGACCCCGAGCTGTTCATGCCGTTCCAGTACGGCAACCCGGCCAACCCGCTGGCGCACTACGAGAC